>JBGTLS010000341.1:0-4984 GCA_041744015.1 Cryomorpha sp.
GCGTTCCTTTTGCCCTTGTGGGTCATAACCGCGCTTATGCCTGGGGCATGACCATGTTTGAAGATGATGATTCAGATTTCTTTACAGAAAAATTTGCCTCACCTGACAGTTCTTTTACGATTTGGAAAGACAGTTTAAAAGCTTCGGTAACCAGATATCGTGAAGTAATCAGGGTCAAAGATGCGCCGGATACGACGATTACAGTTTACGAGACAGGCAATGGGGTACTTATCAATGCATATCTTCCTGTGCCATCCAAAGAACCTGTATCGATGTTTTGGAACTACACGAACATCGAAACAAATCTGCTTGAAGCATTTTATCAAATGAACAATGCTACTGACCTGGAAAATTTCAGGTCAGGTGTCTCCCAAATTGGTTCTCCAGGGCTCAACATCACTTACGCCGACTCATCCGGAAATATCGCCCTCTGGTCAGCCGGAAAATTGGTAAAGAGGCCGGAAGGCGTGGATGGCAAAAGGTATGCGCGCGGTTTTTCTTCGGCGGATGCATTTGACGGGTACCATCCATTCTCTTACAATCCCGGCACAGAAAATCCGGAACAGGGCTTTGTCTTTACTGCAAATGAAGCCCATCCCAATGCGGACAGTAATTTTTATCCCGGTTATTATGTTCCCGATACACGGTCTGAAAGGATCGACATGTTTCTATCCGACAAAAAGTTGTTTTATCCCAGATACCACAAAGAGTTGATACTGGACGCGGTTTCCAACACGGAGGCCAGAACCGCACATGAAATAGCAACCGTCTTAAAAAGCAATTTAACTCCCTTATCGGAAAATGAAGTCGCTGCTGTTTCCATTCTTTCGAATTGGGATGGAGATCATCAACTTCACGATATTGCGCCAACCATTTATTACAAAATTCTGTATCACATTTTGGCGAAAGCCATGGTGGATGAAATGGGAGAAGATGTGTTCAACAAATTTCTCCAAACGCATTTTTTTAGTTCGGCATATCCGGGATTGGTAAAAAATGAAAATTCAGCGTGGTGGGACAATAGGGCCACCACAGATCGAACAGAAAGTCGGGAAGATATTTTTTACGAGGCGCTCAAAATTTCTCTAAGTGAACTTCGGGATCAATTGGGCGAAGATCCGGAGAGTTGGAGATGGGAACGGGTCCATACAATGGAACACCCTCATCCACTGGGAACAGTTTCTGCTTTGAGGGGATATTTCAATGTCGGGCCGTTTCCGGCGCCAGGTGGTCGTGAAACAGTCAACAATGCGGGTTTTACCTTGAATCCGGATGGAATTTATGAGGTGAGTTATGGCCCGGCCATGCGCCGTATCATCGATTTTTCAGAGATCGAAAACGCCATTTCCATTTTGCCCACCGGGAATAGCGGCAATGTGATGAGCAGGCATTACAACGATCAGGCATTACTCTTCGTAGATGGACATTTCCGACCGATGATGATGAACAAAGACGCAATCAAAAAATCGGCTAACAAGTTGGTAGTAAAAGGGAAATAACGTAACCTTTTCTCTTCTGAGACAGTAAAATCTGCCAAAATTTAGCGGTTTGATTTTACGCCTGATTCTTACAATTTCCATCCTGCTTTTTTCATATTTTTCTCAGGGGCAATTGGTAGTATCTAATTCGGCCACGCCTGATTCTCTGGTTAATAGCGTGCTTCTTGGAAACGGAATCTCGGCCATGAACCTCACATTTAATGGATCATCGGGTTCAACAGCGAATACGCAGTTCGGCTATTTTTCTAATGGAATGGGGAGTATAGGTCTGCAGAGCGGAATCATTCTCGCCACGGGCGGAACGCAGGTTGCGATGGGACCCAATAATTCTCCATCTGAATCGGTGCCCATTTCCGACGAATCGGAAATCACATCCGAACCCGATTTGCAGCAAATCATCGGTCCGGTAGCTATTCACGATGTAGCGGTGTTGGAATTCGATTTTCAGGCGGAGGGGGATACTTTGCGTTTTCGTTTTGTTTTCGCCAGTGAAGAGTACAACGAGTACACCTGTTCGCCTTATAATGATGCTTTTGGATTTTTCATTTCCGGACCCGGCATTTCCGGCAATCCCAATTATGAAAACAATGCCCGCAATATAGCCCGGATACCCGGCACCAATGTCCCTGTTGGAATCAATACGGTAAATCAGGGTTTTTCGGGAACGTTTGGGGCCAATTCTGTATGTAATGCAGCAAGCAGTGGCTGGCAAAACAACCACATCTATTTTGTCAACAACGCAAATAATACGGACTCTGCAACCACCCAGTTTGATGGATTCACAGTCCCATTTCTCATAGAAATTCCAGTCGTTTGCGGAGGGATTTACCACATCAAGCTCGCCATTGCTGACGGCGTGGACAGGAACAACGATTCTGCTGTTTTTATTGAGGCAGGTAGTTTTTCGAGTGAGGTCCCGCTCGAAGTGGTTATGAGTGTAGATCAGCCGGATTTCGACCAGCAAGCCCTGGAAGGATGCAGCTCTTTTGAATTACACCTGTCCAGGACTGATAGCAGCCGAACCAAAACTGTTTACATCCGCACAAATGGTCTTATCAATCCGGATCTGGTGATGTCAGGTTTACCCGATTTCGTAGAATTTGCGGTCGGGGAAGGGCATAAAACTATTTTGGTGGAAACCCACAATGATTATGTATTTTCCGGTGATCAAAATTTCACTTTTGAATTTCTTCAACCGGCTGTATGTGGATTGGATACGGCTATTATTTCAATCCCTGCTTTCATTACGGATCGCATCGCTTTGGAAGTTGATTACCCGTCATCCGTCTGGCTCGCCTGCGATGAAAACGGCACGATAAACATTTTGCCCCAAGGCGGAAATCCACCTTATGAAATCACCTGGAATCAGTCAGGCCTCACAGGTTTTCAACCCGATCTGTCCAATCAGGCAAACAACCTGATTTCGGCTACCATCAAGGATTTCTGCAACCTGAATCAGGTAACCATCGAAACAATGGTCGAAAGGGAAGTATTCCCTGAAATGGCTGTTTCGCTGACTGATTCAATTCAATTCAATTGTTTGAATCCGGTATTCATTGAGCCTGTTGTAACGGGTGGTTCCGGAGATTGCCTGTACAGCTGGCAACTGAACGATATCGAGATATCAAATCAGGCCATTCTCAACGAAATAATCGCGGATCCCGGGACAATCGTATTCAACCTCGTCGATCGATGTGCGGGATTGAAATCGGCTCAAATTGAAGCCATACAGGAAATTAATCCCATGAGCGTAAGCCTTGGGAATGACACCACCGCTTTGTGTACCGAAGTGATGAGTCTTACGCCTGACGTTCAGGGAGGATTTGGAGGACATACCTTTTTGTGGTACCGCAACCAGAATCAGGTGAGCAGCAGCCCGGTATTCACTTTCCTTCCGGAAAATACCGTGAGCATCCGGGTGGAAATCACGGATGCATGCGGACAGAAGGCTGGTGATACCGTGTTTGTTTTTGTGGAAAACCCGGAATTGATCGTCCATCTTCCAACTGATACTGTGATTTGTAAAGGGGACTTGCTCTCTTTGACACCCTTGGTATCTGGTGGATTTGGAGACTACACGTACTTCTGGCCTTTGACCGGTAGCACGGCAGCAGCAATCTCCACCATGCCAGCCGTGAATCAAACGTATACTTGTGAAGTGACTGATGCCTGTTCGACAAAAACTGTAGTGACCATCGAGATAGAAGTTCAGGAAGTTATTGCGGCGTTCGGATTCGATTATGAAAATGAAAACCGGCCATTGCAGAATTTCTCATCACCTCAATGCCATTACGAATGGATACTTCCGGACGGAACCATTTCCAATCTTTTCGAACCATATTTCGAACCAGAATCCGGTCGGGAATCTACGGTATTTTTAACCGTTCAAAATGAATTGGGGTGTGAAGCCAATTCGGTGGAATTCTATGACCCCCCATTGCGCATATTTATTCCCACGGCATTTACCCCGGATGGAGATGGACTGAATGATGTTTTCAAAGCTGAAGGGCAATTTGTAGGGACTTTTCATCTGATGATATTCGACCGATGGGGCCGACCTGTATTTGAAAGCCATGATATCGATACAGGATGGCGGGGCGACAATATTTCACAGGATGATTATGCCGTTGGGAACGGAACTTATGCTTATCGCTATGTGGCGAAATCAATTACAGGGAAAGTTTCAGAGGGCCGCGGTCAAGTCCTGATGATCAGGTAAAAAATAACATTCTTCTTTAGTTTGCCATCATTTCGGATACTTCCCTGCCGATATAACTTCCCAGTGCAACGCCCATTCCACCAAACCGTACTGCGCAGAATATTCCGGGATGGAGCTCTTTCACAATCACATCTTTAGAGTCACCCATTCCCATGATGCCACTCCAGCGGTAATCGATGGTGTAATTTTGATTGGGGAGAATAATTTCTGTTAACAGATTTTCCAGATAATGCTGAATCGGGGAGGAGGTCACCATTACGTCCGTATTTTCAGTTTCCATGTCTGTCTGGCGTCCGCCTCCCAAAAGAATTCGTCCATCGATATTCCGGAAGTAGTTGTATCCCCGATCGTGGTGAAAAGCACCGTTCAATTTCAAACCGGGTATGGGTGATGTAACCAAAACCTGGGCGCGGCATGGGCGCACATCAACATTTGGCAACAGGGTCCGGGCAAAGCCATTCGTTGCGACCAGGACTTTTCCAGCCCTGATATCTCCAAAATTGGTCATCAAAGTCGGATGTGCCCTCTCGGAATCTATCCCGCTTACGGATACCCCATTGAAAATTTCAACGCCTTCCTGTCGCGCCAGATTCACCAAATTCTTCATCATCAATCCGGTGTCAATCATTCCTTCTTCCACATTCTCGAGCATATTCGAAACACGAGAAAATCCGAAGGAATTTATTTTAGTTTTAGCATCCCAAAAAACCTGTTTTCCTATTGCATTCACCATTTCAGCGTTCAAATAGCTCAGGCTTCCAAGACA
>JBGTLS010000342.1:0-14751 GCA_041744015.1 Cryomorpha sp.
TATTGATTCTTGTGGGCACGTTTCCCCGGATATCATCTAAGCGAATGTCGGGCCGGTGCCGGAGCAATTGCATTTTTCGTCTTGAACTGGAAGTGCCGACAAGGGCATTTTCCTTCAGGTGCCACTTATTATGCGTATCAACTTCCGATTTTCGAATGAGGAGGAGATCAGCGGGATTAGCCCTTTCTGAAACGGCCGCGATCCATAAATCATTGGGCTGATTTGTTTCCAGGTCTTTGTACGAATGCACGGCCAGGTCGATCTCATGATTGCGCAATGCGGTCTCGAGTTCTTTGGTAAAAAACCCCTTGCCCTCCATCTTGTCAAAACTCAAATGCTGGACAATGTCTCCCTGGGTTTTGATGATTCGGATTTCCACAGGATAGCCGTACGCTTCGATACAATCCCTGATGTGTTTTGCTTGCCAGAGTGCCAGGTCACTTCCGCGTGAACCTATGACGATGGTATCGATCAATGGGCTTTATTCAACATCACAGCCTTGGCCATTTTCATGGGCACAGAAATGTACTTTTTCTCCATGTAGGCAATGACTTTATTTAAAACTTCGCGCGACTCCGGGTCCATTCCCGCCACTTCTCTGGCGTAAACAGAATGGATTGCAGTTTCACTGATCTCACGCACTTTCACAGGAATTTGGCTCATGGCCAATTCGATCTGACGCGTTTTATAGATGTCGTGAAAGGCGATGAGGTTTCTGTCGATAATTTCTTCGCAATGGTTTATTTCTTTCGATCGCTCGAGTAAATTCTTGTCCGCTGTAATGCGCAATTCTTCAATATTGATGTATCGAATCGGCGTTTTCGCTTCTGAAATCACGTCGGGTGATACATCTGCAGGCAAGGCGAGATCAATGACAATTTTTCTGGAGGTTTCACCTGCACATAGTTTTTCATACAGCTCTGAGGATACAATCGGGTCGCTGGAAGACGTGCAAGTCAGCAATACATCAAAACCTGTACTGTGATCTCTCAGCGCTTCCAAAGAACGCGCCGAGGCACCGTCCAATTCATCAACAAGCGAATTTGCTCTTTCAACAGTTCTGTTGTAAATCACGATATTTTTATAACCGTGTTTCGCCAGAAATTTTCCCATGGCACGGTTGGTTTTGCCCGCGCCTATCATCACAATACGGCTGGTGGCTGGTACATCGAGCTCCCGAAGTCTGTGAAAAGCCAGGGAAACCACAGAGACTGGTTTTTTGAAAATTGCTGTTTGTGTGAAAATCTCTTTAGCTGTTTCAATCGTTTTGCGTACCACCACCCTCAAAAAGTCTCCGCTCAATCCCATTTGAACCGCTTCTTCGTACGCCTTTCTCACCTGGGTGATGATCTCGCGTTCGCCGATCACCATCGAATCCAATGAGGCGCTTACTTTAAAAAGATGTTTTACCGCTTCATCAGAAGTGTAAATTTCGGCTGATATGGAAGATAGAGCCCGCTCAGATGTTGACAATTCCAATTGCAATGCATCAATGAGCATTTCCGCCGTAAGAGGCATGGCCCCTGGATGCTGAACTGTGAGAAATTCGACGCGGTTGCAAGTGGAGAGGTACATCAGCTCGGTCAAACCCAGATCATTTTTCACCTTCGTAAAAATTTCAGCCTGAGCCTCTTGTACAATATGAAATTTCCCCACGAGACCGAGGGGAAGCACCTTGTGCGTAAAAGCAAAAATTTTGAAATTCTCCAACGCTTTTAATTCCATTTGTATTGCAAAGGTCTATATCAACGTTTGCGCGAGTGTCATGGATTTGTCAATGGCTACAGATGGTATCAATTTAGAATGCCTATAAATAAAAACGGACTCCATGAATTGGAGTCCGTTCAAGCATTATAATTCAAATATTTAACTTCCGCACATCTCGCAATCAGGACCGTTTTCGATGGAACATGCCTGTATGGCTGCGGCATCTGGTTCAGTCGCAACCACAGGAGTCGCTTCAGCTGGCTGAGAAAGTTTCGATTTGTCGAGTGTAAATTTGATGGCATCCACAGCGGCTCTTGTACGGAGATAGTACATTCCGGTCTTAAGTCCTTTTTTCCAACCGTAAAAATGCATGGAGGTCAACTTCGCAAAATTGGCACTTTCCATGAAAATGTTCAACGACTGCGACTGACAGATAAACGCTCCGCGATCGGCCGCCATATCGATGATGGTTTTCTGGCTGATTTCCCAGGCGGTTCGGTACAGCAACTTCAGGTTGTCTGGAATTTCTGGTATGTTCTGCACGGAACCATTGGCTGCCATCAGTTTGCTGCGCACTTCTTCTGTCCAGATGCCTAGTTTCACGAGGTCATTCAGCAGGTGTTTGTTTACCACCACAAACTCCCCTGAAAGCACGCGTCGGGTATAGATATTGGCAGTATAAGGCTCGAAGCACTCATTGTTGCCGAGAATCTGGGCCGTACTCGCTGTTGGCATCGGAGCCAGCAACAATGAATTGCGCACACCGTGTTTCAGAATTTCTTCCTTAAGCACATTCCACTCCCAGCGATCAGAAGGTTTTTCATTCCACATGTCAAACTGGAAGATGCCCTGACTGATCGGTGAGCCCTTGTAAGATTCGTAAGGTCCATCGGCTTTCGCCAAATCTTTACTCGCAGATAATGAAGCGTAGTATATCGTCTCAAAAATATCGCGGTTAAGTTTTTTGGCCTCAGCGCTTTCAAAAGGATAACGCAGCAAAACAAATGCGTCTGCCAAACCCTGTACCCCAATACCAATTGGTCGATGGCGCATATTGCTGTTTCGCGCTTCAGGCGTTGGGTAATAATTATTGTCAATTATCCTGTTCAGGTTTAAAGTGACCTGGTACGTAATATTGAAAAGTTGATCATGATCAAACTTCCCGTTGCGCACAAATTTTGGAAGCGCTACAGATGCGAGGTTGCAAACTGCAACCTCATCTTCTGAAGTGTATTCCATGATCTCTGTGCAGAGATTGGAGGACTTAATTGTACCAAGATTCTTCTGGTTTGATTTGAGGTTGGCGGCATCTTTATACAACATGTAAGGCGTTCCAGTCTCAATCTGAGATTCCATGATTTTAAACCAAATTTCCTGGGCCTTGATCGTTTTCCTACCGCGACCCTCTTTTTCGTATTTGGTGTAAAGTTTATCAAATGCTTCGCCATAAGCTTCAGATAACCCGGGGCATTCATTCGGACACATCAGGGTCCACACACCGTTTTCTTCCACACGTTTCATAAACAAATCCGGAATCCACATGGCGTAGAATAAGTCCCTGGCGCGCATTTCTTCTTTTCCGTGGTTCTTTTTCAACTCCAGGAAATCAAAAATATCCGCGTGCCATGGCTCGATATAGATTGCAAAAGATCCTTTGCGTTTTCCGCCACCCTGATCAACGTATCGGGCGGTATCGTTGAATACCCGCAACATGGGCACTATGCCATTTGAAGTTCCGTTCGTGCCGCGGATGTAGGAACCTTTCGCACGAATGTCGTGGATGGAAAGTCCTATTCCACCAGCGCTTTGCGAAATCTGTGCACAGCTCTTCAGGGTGTCGTAAATTCCGCTGATGCTGTCTTCTTTCATGGTAAGCAGGAAACAGGAGGACATCTGTGGTTTCGGTGTACCGGCATTGAAAAGCGTCGGCGTGGCATGGGTAAACCAACCTTCCGACATCTGATTGTACGTTTCAATCGCCGAGTCAATATCTTCTTTGTGGATACCGATGGCTACGCGCATCAACATGTGCTGAGGTCTTTCGGCCACCTCGTTGTTTACTTTGAGCAAATACGAGCGCTCAAGGGTTTTGAATCCGAAAAAATCATAGCTGAAATCCCGGTCGTAAATGATGTTGGAATCGAGAAGTTCAGCGTTTTTGCTGATGATTTCAAAAACATCATCTGCGATAAGCGAAGCATTTTCTCCAGTATTGGGATCGATGTATGTGTACAAAATGCGCATCGTTTCCGAAAAAGACTTTTCGGTATTCTTGTGTAAATTACTCACAGCGATGCGACTGGCCAGCAATGCATAATCCGGATGTTTGATGGTGTTTGTGGCAGCGACTTCAGCAGCCAGATTGTCCAATTCAGAAGTGGTGACACCTTCAAAGATTCCATTGATGACCTTCTTGGCCACTTCGATCGGATCGACTTCCGGGTTCAACCCGTAGCACAGTTTCTTAATGCGGGCAGTGATCTTGTCAAATTTCACTGACTCTTTTCGGCCGTCACGTTTCAGTACATACGACATAGGGATTGCGAGGATTTATAAGGTTATATATTGGGATCGATAAAGGCGAAATTAAAAATCGGCATCCATGGTAAAACTCTTGTCGGCTGCAGATGTGTTGGACACTCCTGACTTTTGATAGTCGGGCACTCTTTTTTCAAAGAAATTGGTTTTTCCCTGGAGGTTGATCATATCCATGAAGTCAAATGGATTGGACACATTGTATATTTTATCGTTTCCAAGCTCAACCAGAAGCCGGTCTGCAACAAATTCAATGTACTGTTGCATGAGATCGGCATTCATTCCAATCAGGCGAACAGGCAATGCATCCGTCACAAAGTCTTTTTCAATTTCCACTGCATCGGCGATGATTTTGCGCACCGTTTCTTTGGAAAGTTTGTTTTTGATATGGTCCTTGTACAGCAAACAAGCGAAATCACAATGCATTCCTTCGTCTCTTGATATCAGCTCATTCGAGAAACCGAGACCTGGCATAAGGCCGCGTTTTTTCAACCAGAATATCGAGCAAAACGAACCTGAGAAAAAGATGCCTTCAACGGCTGCAAATGCAATCAGCCTTTCGGCAAAACTTCCTTTATCGATCCAGTTCAAAGCCCAATCAGCCTTCTTCTTCACGCAGTCCATGGTATCGATGGCATGGAAAAGCTTGTCTTTTTCCTTGTCATTTTTGATGTAGGTATCAATGAGCAGGGAGTATGTTTCCGAATGGATATTTTCCATCATCACCTGAAATCCGTAGAAGAATTTTGCCTCGCTGTATTGCACTTCAGCCAGAAAATTTTCCGCAAGGTTTTCGTTTACAATTCCGTCGCTTGCTGCGAAAAAGGCCAAAACATGTTTGATGAAGTGACGCTCATCGTCGTTCAGCTTGTCTTCCCAATCTACCATATCAGCTCCAAGGTCAATTTCTTCTGCCGTCCAGAAACAGGCTTGCGCTTGTTTGTAGAATTTCCAGATATCGTTGTGAACGATTGGAAAAATCACAAAACGGTCTTTGTTTTCGGCGAGGATCGGTTCGTATACCTGCGTGTTTTCGGGTAGTACCTCATTGAGGTCAACTGTGGAATTTTTTGGAGTCACTTCGGCCATGATAAAACGGGTCTGTTTTTTATCTGTTATTAAAAAAAAATCTTAAAATGTTGTTGATTAGCTTCTTACAAGAAGAAGTGGCTGCATCGCCGACATATTATCTCAGAAGGGTTGACTTCGTGTGGATAACTGCCGGACACAAATTTTGTCAAAATTGCGATGGCGATCAACCGGTTTTAATTCACATTCCCCTTAAGTTTTCAACACGGAGTAGGTCCTGCTTCCCACAGCTCAATGACAGTATACCATACGGGAAATGTGCGGTGTGACAAACTCATCATATCAGGTCCAATGAGTATGCTTTTCTGGCACAATTTTATTTCAGCCCGGAATAAAATCAACAAAAATCTTACCCCAATATGCTGAAGTTCAGGATTTCATGTCACAATAAATGAAGTTGTTTAAAAATTATCCCTGAGATAACCGAAGATGTATTATAACTGATTATCAACTCTTTCCGGCCAACTTCTCTTTGGATAAAAATTCGTCGGCTGATTCCATTTGACGAAAGTATTCTTCACCAAATTTTCGGATAATGGGCTCTTTTAGAAAGCGAAAGACTTTGACATCGAGTTTTACGCCGCAACTCCTTGCCGGATCGCATACCGGCCAATGATGATAATTTACTGCAGTGAAATCCTTTAATTCAGTCAGCCGAATCGGATATAAATGACACGAAACTGGCTTGGGAAAGTCAATTTTGCCATCTCTGTAAGCCATCTCGATAGAACATTTTGCGATGCCGTGCTGATCGAAGTTTACGAAAGCACATTCTTTACCATCCACCAGCGGAGTGACATATTCACCATCCGTATCCACTGTAAACACCCCGACCTCATCCACTCTGTCAATGCCCTCTTTGCGCATATAGGGTTTTACATCTTCAAGAGCCTGTTCAATAATTCCAATTTCTTCCGCTTCAACGGGAGCTCCGCTTTCGCCTTCAACGCAGCAGGCGCCTTTGCACGCCGAGAGGTCACAGAGGAACCTCTTCTCAAAAATTTCCTCTGAAATAAGGGTTTTGTCGATACGAATCATGTAGCAAAGGTAGGGATGTGCAACTGATTTCAATCCGCGCATTCGGTTTTATAATCAGGCCAATTCGCTTACTTTTGCGGCCATGATAAATCAGGACGACAAGCTGAAAAAAATAGTGGGGCACGCCAAGGAATACGGTTTCGTGTTCCCTTCGAGTGAAATATACGACGGTCTGAGTGCGGCCTACGATTACGGCCCGTACGGGGTGGAATTGAAGAACAACCTCAAAGCTTACTGGTGGGAGGCGATGGTAAAACTGCACGACAATATCGTGGGTCTCGACGCCTCAATCTTTATGCATCCGACTACGTGGAAAGCCTCAGGTCACGTGGATGCATTCAACGATCCACTCATCGACAACAAAGACAGCAAAAAGCGTTACCGCGCTGATGTGCTCATCGAGGAACACGCTGAGAAATATAATGTTAAAAATCAAAAAGAGATCGAAAAAGCCCGGGCGCGTTTTGGAGATGCTTTTGACGAAAGTCAATTCAGGGCCACTAACCCCAACGTACTTCGCAATCAGCAAAAGGTTGATGAAGTGATGGGCAAATTCAAAGATGCCATGAATCGCGAAGATCTCGGAGCGGTGAAATCACTAATTGAGGAACTGGGCATTGCCGATCCGGAAACAGGTTCAAAAAACTGGACGGATGTACGCCAGTTTAATCTGATGTTTAAGACAGAACTCGGATCGGTAGCCGGGGATGCGAGTACTATTTATTTGAGACCGGAAACGGCTCAGGGTATTTTTGTCAATTTTCTGAATGTACAGAAAAGCGCCCGGATGAAACTTCCTTTTGGAATCGCACAAATCGGAAAGGCTTTCAGAAATGAGATCATCGCCCGGCAGTTCATTTTCCGTATGCGCGAATTCGAGCAAATGGAAATGCAATTTTTTGTCAAGCCTGGCACCGAGCTCGATTGGTACAATGCCTGGAAAGAGGCTCGAATCAAATGGCACAAGGCGCTTGGTTTGGGTGAAGAAAATTACAGGTTTCACGATCACGTGAAACTCGCCCACTACGCGAATGCAGCCTGTGATATTGAATTTAATTTCCCGATGGGTTTTAAGGAATTGGAAGGCATTCATTCACGAACCGATTTTGACCTCTCCAGCCATGAGAAATTCAGCGGGAAAAAACTGCAATATTTTGATCCGGAAACGCAGAGCAGCTACGTGCCATATGTGGTGGAAACTTCGATCGGTCTTGACCGACTATTTCTTGCGACACTTTCCGCAGCTTATCAGGAAGAAACGCTTGAGGACGGAAGTGTGAGAACGGTGCTGAATATTCCGCCGGCATTGGCCCCGGTAAAAGCAGCTGTGTTGCCACATATCAAGAAAGATGGTTTGCCTGAAAAGGCCAATGAAGTTTTGGAACTTTTGAAATTTGATCACAATTGCCAATACGATGAAAAGGATAGCATTGGAAAAAGGTATCGACGACAGGATGCCATTGGCACCCCTTTTTGTGTCACTATAGATCATCAGACTTTGGAAGATGATACGGTGACAATAAGAGAGCGCGTATCGATGACCCAAGAACGGGTGGCCATTACTGATCTCGCCAGAATTGTCGGGGAAAAGGTGTCGATGAAAAATCTGTTGAGACAACTCTAATTGACCGGCTGATCGCCTGATAAAATGAAGGGCCGCATCGATCGATGCGGCCCTTCATATTTCTGTCCGATATCCGGAAGCACCGGACATCAAGCCTTTGGTGAATTACTCCACAACCACTTTTGCAGAAGAGAATTTGTCTCCACTTCGCAATTGGAGGATGTAGATACCTGCATCCAGTCCGCTCACTTCAAGCTCCAGACGATTGGCAGCGGTGAATTGGAAAGCGCGCACTTCCTGACCCAATACATTGATAAGTGAGGCCGCTTCCACTGCCTGTGGTGCATTTACGAAAAAGCGTTCGGCAGATGGGTTGGGAAATACTTCGAAATCGAACGCGTTGGGATTTTTCACGTTGATGGGGTTCTGAGCTGTAAACTGAACACAAAACTGGCCCTCAGAATCCAGATATCCGTCGATCATGATGAAATACTCCACGCCTTCAGCTGTTTGGAAATCCAAACCGGCAGGATATTCATTTGCTGGTGGATTGTTGGTGTGGTCTTCGTTGCATGCCACCTGGGTCAGCTGATCGCATGAACCCGTGAATATGGCCATTTGTGTATCGCCATCGGTGATATAACCTGACACACCGCAATTGGCAGTTTCGACAAAATAGTATCCTCCATCTCCTGTGAAAGTAAACCACACTGTGCGGGAAAGCAGTGGCGTTCCAAACCAGCAATTCTCCAGAGCATTTGGATTTGGATCACCAACTGAAGTAGCAGCCACATTCGTGAAAACATCCGATGGGATTGGAATGCCTACAGGACCTCCAAGCTGGGTCGATAAGTTTACCGCATCAGCACATTCGTCATTGGAAGGAGCAGTTCCTTCACATTCAACAATGTCCTGAATGCCGCGTGGGAAAATCTGATATCCTGACGTAAATGGCGAAGAATTGTCAAACTGACCACCGATACCCGTAACGCTGAAAGGGCCAGTAGGCGGCTCAAGGCTGCTGACGGCAGTGTTATTAATTACACGCATTGTAAACTCCTCTGTGCCGGTTGAAATCGTAACGTTGAATGTATTGTTTGGTCCCGTATTCCATTGTGATGGATTTGTCAGGGTAACACATTCAAGTGTGATAAATTCTGACTCAGTCGCTTCGGACAGGGTGGTAACAACAGTTGGCTCAGAAATTTGATTTCCCTGAGAAACCACTTCAATAAAACTCAGGTTGTCCAATTGGGCAAGACCATTAAATTGGGCCATAATTCCGGCAACAATTACTTCATCTCCTTCAGTGACGGTATATCCATATGTCTCACTTGGAGAGAAAACGCCCATACCGCCTGTTTCGTCAATTACAGTGAATGACAATCCTGCAGTTCGCATATTTATACCGTATACAATACCCTGAATGGCATACGCGTTACCAAGATTTACAGCAACTCCGTCGGCATTTACTTCTGAAACTGTAGCAATATCGACGATTTCATACTGTGTATCGTTGTCTTCAATGGTAATGGTTAAAGTTCCTGTTCCGATTTCTGCATCGTTTGTCGCATTTTGAAGCGATAACTGTATCGTCCGATCATCATTTTCAACTTCATCGTTTACCACAGCGAGGGTGAACGATTGAGATTCTGAACTTCCACCGGGAAAGATGAGGGTGGTGGGATCATTGAAAATGAAATGTTCACCATTGATGGCAGTTCCACCAGACACAACCACATCAACACTGGTTACTTCCTCCGCAGGATTCAGGATAGAGACGGTCACTGTAATAGTGCCATCCTCTTCTGATACGGTAAAAGCCGAGGTTGTAAAGGAGAGACTGGTGTTTCCTGAGCTTTCCATGGTGTAAGTTTCCAGTGGCCACGGATTGGCAGCAGACGCATTTGTCGTTTCGTTGTCCAGCGCATCAATCCCCGAAAAGATCCATTCTGCGGCGGAAAAGGTAGTAGAGGGACCAGTGCCATCGACACGATAAGCCCAACCATCCAGATAATCCCAGAATGTCCCTGTACCATCCACACCAATTTGGCCGAAATAATCCACCACAACCCCATTGTGATAAAGTTCTAAGACATCATCACCGTTTACATTCATGACGCTACCGGCATTATAATCGGGCGCAAAACCAAAAAATGCTGTAAATCCATCTATTTCAGATGCGATATGCAGATACGTACCTGCCGATACAGCCACAGATGGAAATGTAAAAAGTGGAACCCCAGGTGAAGCGCCCCCGTTATTTGCGTTAGAAATACCGTAAACACTAAGGTCTGCCACATCATTGGCTACATAAATTTCCAGTGCTTTGGGTATACCACCGGTAAGCGGACCATCCAAAATACCTGTGATAATTAAATTACTTTGAGCGAAAAGGTTACCCCCTAAAGAGAGGACGCACAGGGCTAAAAGTTGTAAGTAGATTTTTTTCATTTTTGAGTTAATTTCTGAGTGGCAAAAGTAGTATTCGCCATTTGGTAACCCGGACTTTCCGGGTTAACTATTTGTTATTAAAATGGGTCATTGTTTCCGAACAACCAGCAATCACGAATGACTTAATGGTATCACATGCAACAGAAATCCGATCATTCAGCACGGCATATTCCTCATCAGACCAGGGGCTCAACACATAATTTACCTGATGACCTTTTGAGAAATCGCTACCAATCCCAATTCGAAGCCGGGCATAATCTCTGGTTCCGAGAATTTCATTGATGCTCCTCAAGCCATTGTGTCCTCCATCACTTCCTTTGGATCGAAGTCTCTGTTTGCCGAAAGGCAAAGACAAATCGTCTGTAACAACCAATAAATTCTCCAGCGGAATTTTTTCCGTCTGCATCCAGTAATTCACCGCCTTCCCGCTCAGGTTCATAAATGTGGAAGGTTTGAGCAAGATGAGTGTTCTCCCCTTGTGTTTCAGGCTGGCAACATCGCCGAGCTTCACGGTCTGGAATAAAACACCGGACGCCCCCGAGAGGGCGTCCAATATTTTAAAGCCGATATTGTGTCTTGTTTCAGCGTATTGTACACCGATATTCCCAAGACCCACTATCAGATATTTCATGTAGAATGTGGTGTGAATTATGCCTCAGCAGGAGCTTCTTTTGCTTCTCCTTCTGCAGCGCCTTCTTCACCTTCTTCAGACTCTTCTTCAGCGTCTTCAATGGCTCCACGTGCTCTGCTTACAGATACTACCACAGCCTCTGGATCGTGAAGTACGGTAATTCCCTCCATTGCGAGATCTTTCACACGCAAAGCCTGTCCAATTTTCAATTTGGTTATATCCAGCTCGATAACATCCGGAAAGTTGTCTGGAACTCCATTCACTTTGATTCGACGGAAATTCACTCCCAATCGACCACCATTTCGCACGCCAATAGAGCTACCAGTGATTCGAACAGGGAGTTCCATTTTCACAGGTCGGTCATCGACAAGTTGCAAAAAGTCGGCATGTATAATTTTATCATTTACCGGGTGAAATTGCAAATCTTTGAGGATGGCTTTGTAAGTAGTTCCATCTACATCAATTTCGAATATATACACATCCGGGGTGTATACATATTTTGAAAATGCGATTGCATTTACTGAGAAAGGTATTTGCTTTTCACCACCGTACAATACAGCGGGTACAAGGCCTGCTGCCCGTACTTGTTTAGCATCTTTTTTCCCTACGTTCTCTCTTGGAGAACCGCTCAACGATACTCTTTTCATTTTTGTTTTGTTTAAGAAATAATGAAATACTTGCTGATGGATTGGTAATTGATGGCGCTGTGAATCACATCAGCGAAAAGGTCAGCCACCGTTAAAACTTTTATTTTGTCAGATTTTTGCGAAAGCGGAATCGTGTCAGTCACGATCAATTCTTTGATATATGATGCTTCCAGTCGTTCGTAAGCAGGGCCCGACAGCACGGCGTGGGTGCACATGGCACTTACGCTTTTGGCTCCCTTGTCCATCATCATATCAGCCGCCTTGGTAATGGTGCCGGCGGTATCGATAATGTCATCCACCAAAAGGATGTCTTTCCCTTCTACGTCACCAATCACGGTCATATTCTCAATTTGATTGGCCACCTTTCTTTGCTTGTAGCAAATGGCGAGATCGACATTCAGATACTTGGCATAAGCATTTGCCCGCTTGGTGCCACCCGTATCAGGAGCAGCCATCACGAGATTGGTGGTGTCGAGGGTATTGATATATGGTAAAAAAATCGAGGAGGCAAACAGGTGGTCAACGGGAACTTCAAAAAATCCCTGAATCTGATCTGCGTGCAGATCCATCGTCATAACACGATCTACTCCGGCAGCCGTCAGTAAATTGGCAACCAGTTTGGCACCAATGGCCACGCGCGGTTTATCCTTCCGATCCTGACGGGCAAAACCAAAATAGGGAATGACAGCGATGATTTTATTTGCGGAAGCGCGCTTTGCTGCATCGATCATCAGGAGCAACTCCAGAAGATTGTCGGCAGGTGGCATTGTAGATTGAATCAGGAAAACATCATTTCCACGAATGCTTTCTTCGTAAGAAATCTGAAATTCTCCATCGCTGAAACGGGAGTGTTTGAGATTGCCCAATTCCTGACCATAGGCCCTGACAATTTTGTTTCCGAGGTTTTCGGATGCGCTTCCTGCAAAAATTTTCACTGAACTGCTCATGGGGGCCTGCTCAAAAGGGGTGCAAATCTACGTATTATCGTTTTCAATAACAAGGAGAAAAACGGATGCCCTTTGCTTAAAAGAAATTATTTGTACAAATCCGGAGATTGCTTAATTTTGCGCTCCATTTTACCTGATGCCCAGGTGGCGGAACTGGTAGACGCGCTGGATTCAAAATCCAGTTCTCTCGGGAGTGCGGGTTCGATTCCCGCCCTGGGTACGAAAAACGAGTGAGAAATGATCTTGGACGATCTTTCTCACTTTTTTTTTGGAAAGCGGTTTTGGTTTCTCTTTACTTAAATTAACTCTCCAAATAGCAACGTTATTATTTCGAAACCGTTGTACCTTTGCACGCCATGATTAAAGAAGGACTTCTGAAGTATGAAGATATTGATAAGCAGCGCAGATACGATCTGGCCTACCTTCGCATGGCACGGGAATGGAGTTTTCTCTCTCATTGCGTTCGAAAAAAAGTTGGAGCCATTATTGTCAAAAACGGAATGATTATCTCTGATGGATACAACGGCACACCGACAGGTTTCAATAATGCGTGTGAAGATAACGAGGGTCAAACATTGTGGTATGTGCTCCACGCTGAGGCCAATGCCATTTCAAAAGTTGCACGATCGACCAACAACGCGCAGGATTCAACGTTATACCTTACGCTATCACCCTGTAAAGATTGCAGCAAAATGATCCTTCAGGTTGGCATACGACGTGTTGTTTTTAGCGAACTTTACAAAGATGGTTCAGGAATTGCACTGTTGCAGGAAGCAGGTGTAGAAATCGAACAAGTTTCTTTCGGCGAAATATGAATCCACAGAACAATAGAAATAAGCTCTTTGTCTTTTTTCCACTTATGCTGGCTGGAATGCTGGTGTTGGGGATATACCTCGGTAGTTTTTTTACCCAAAGTGCCCCTTCCGGAAATTTTCTGACACAGCGATCAGTAAACAGCGCAGACAAAATTAGTCAGATTATCAGTTTTATAGATCAGGCATATGTGGATACTGTCGTGCGAAATGAATTGATTGATAAAGCGATTAATTCGATTCTACAGGACCTGGATCCACATTCATACTATATTTCTGCCGAACAACTGGCGGCCTATACCGAGCCTCTTGATGGAAATTTCGATGGTATCGGAATAGAATTTCTTATTCAAAATGATACGGTGCGCGTGGTAGCTGCAATAGAAGGCGGTCCGAGTGAAAAACTGGGGATTCAGGCGGGCGACAGGCTGGTAGCGGTAGACGGAATTGGCATTGCGGGCGTTGAGATCAGCAATGAAGCAGTTATTAAAAAACTGAAAGGGCCACGAGATACCAAAGTACAGGTGGACGTATACCGCAATGGTAAAACCATTCCTTATGAAATAATACGCGGTACGATACCAATCAATAGTGTGGTAACCGCGCAAATGCTCGACGGTTCCAAAGGCTTTATCAAAGTGAGCCGTTTTGCGAAAACAACTTACGAAGAGTTTATGCAACATGCATCAAAGCTCGAACAGGAAGGCATGACAGAGTTGATATTGGATCTGCGCGGCAATGGAGGAGGATATCTGGATGCAGCTGTGAAAATCTCCGAAGAATTCCTGCAAAAGGGGCAGTTGATCGTGTATACCGAAGGTAAATCGAGTCCGAGAAAATCCTACTACGCCAGCAAAAAGGGAAAATATGCGGATATGACTATCGCTGTATTAATCAACGAAGGCTCGGCATCGGCCTCGGAAATTTTAGCTGGAGCGCTTCAGGACAATGACCGCGGGCTGATCATCGGACGCCGTTCATTTGGAAAAGGCCTTGTGCAGGAACATATGAATCTCCGTGACAATTCGGCTCTCAGACTCACCGTGGCCAGGTATTACACGCCCACTGGACGAAGCATACAAAAAGCTTATGGGGAGAATATCTCCTATGATGATGATTACGAGATTCGATATGCCAATGGCGAATTTTCATATGCCGACAGTACCCATTTCGCCGATTCTTTGAAATTCACCACTCCGGGTGGCAGGATTGTATATGGTGGCGGGGGCATTATGCCCGATATTTTTGTTGGACTGGATACGGCTGGAGCCTCAGGATATCTCACCGCAATAAGTTATCGGGGGTTGTTGAATCAATTTGGTTTCGA
>JBGTLS010000343.1:0-1704 GCA_041744015.1 Cryomorpha sp.
CTTCGGCAGGTCGGTTGATTCCAGTGCCAAAAAGCGCGTCAACAATTACAGAATCCTGCGCAAAAAAAGGCACATCTCCTGACTTTTTAAAATCCTTTACAAGTTTCTTCGCTGCACCGAGCTTACCAGAATTGGTTGTGAAATCGGCTGAAGCCTTATCTGTAAAATGTACAATACTGATCTCCACATTGTACCCGTTGCGCTGTAGTTGGCGTGCTATGCTCAGCCCATCCCCGCCATTGTTGCCCACACCGCATACCACGTGGAATACCCAGGCACTTTCTTCGGTAATGGATGGTGGGAAAAGTTTAGGTGCATTGTCATAGATCCAATCAAAGCAGAGCCCCGCGGCTCTTTCCATCAGATCGATAGACTTGATAGGTTCATGCTTAATCGTGTACGCGTCGGCGGCTTTGATCTGTTCGGCGCTGAGTATTTTCAAACAATCGGTGTTTGGTGATTCTGAATAGTACTTTGTACAGGCGAAATTAGAAATAAAAGTTCATGAAGATGGCGCCCCGCGAATTGTCTGTATCGATTCCAAAGGAAGAAGTGCCTCCTTCGTCTTCTATCGTCGTCACAAATTGCTCTGAACTACCTCCTACCGGTACCCGCCACTGTTCGGATATCACTGTGGCATTTCCCTCGTAGGTGAAGCCTACGCCAAATCCATATTCAAAACCGATGGACCATTTGGGAAAGATGAATATTTCCGCACCAAGAAAAGCCCTGGCTCCTATGCTGAATGCTGCACCCCGGTTGTATTCTGTAATAAATCCACCCACTTCTGTCAGGGTGGTCAATTCCCTGGGATCATTCTGAAACAGGACTTCAAATTCGGTCCTCGTAGGATTGGTGTTCTGTGGTGTGATGTTGTTGCCATAGTCGAAAGCATGTTTTTCTGTTCCAAATCCGATCATGGCTTCCGCACCGTAAAAACCCTGAATTCGGGTCGTGCCTTTACGCTTTTCAATACCCAAAGAGAGATATGCATTGGTAAAAGTGCGGCTGTATGTATCTTCCACCGTCGTATTGGTCGGCTCGTTGCTAAATTCCGGGCTGAACGAACGGTAGCTGTCGGCCAGAATACCAAGACGAAAAGATGCGCGGTAAGCGAAGTCATCCGTTTTGAATTTCTTTACCGTTACCGCGAAGTTATCATTGGTAAATCCCGCTGACGGCGCTTCATTTTCTGCTTCTGTAAACAGATTGCCCATGTAACGCAGGAATGGAGATGCATCCACACCAATGGCCCAGTCGCCTGCCTGAGGCAGATAGGGCTCTCCCTTTTTGGAAACGGGCTGAGCGAATACAGACGCGGACAAAGTGAGCAACAGGGATGCAAGCAATAGTTTTCGCATTTCAGTGAATTTGGTTATGCATGTTAAAACAAAGAATTTGTTAAAATATTTTATGTGCTGAATGATTATATCGATTTCTTATCAGGCAACATGGGCACGAAGCGGAAATCACCGTGAGTGGTTTGGGTCAGATTTCCGTCGGTATCCTTTATCAATCTTGTCATTACCTGATCTGCACCTTCCCCGATGGGCACTACGAGCATACCTCCCGGCTTAAGTTGTTTTATCAGGTCTTCGGGAATAAAAGGTGCACCACAAGTTACCAATACCCTGTCGAAGGGGGCGAATGCAGGTAATCCTTTATAGCCATCGCCGAAGAAACATTTGGCGGTGGAGTTGAGAT
>JBGTLS010000344.1:0-1520 GCA_041744015.1 Cryomorpha sp.
TAGACCTTATGCGCAGTCTCAATCTTAAAGGAGTGCTCGCCGGCAAGAATTTTGAAAACTGCAACCGGGAAAACCTGCAATATTTTCGTACCACTCCGGAATTTCTGGAATGGCTCGAAAAAGAAAAGATTGAAGGGGCCACCGTCCTTGTGAAAGGCAGCAGGATGGCAGCGATGGAAAAATCCCTGCCTTATCTATAATAATCCAATCACGCCGTAAGTACAGCCCGACTGATCACTATTTTTTGCACTTCGCTGGTACCTTCGTAAATCTGGGTGATTTTAGCGTCGCGCATGAGTCTTTCCACGTGGTATTCTTTCACGTATCCGTATCCTCCATGCACCTGCACGGCTTCTACTGATATATCCATGGCTGCCTTGCTGGCAAAAAGTTTGGCCATGGAAGAGGCCAGGTCAAAATTCTCACCGGCATCTTTTATTTGTGCAGCTTTCAGGCAAAGCAGGCGGGCCGCTTCGATCTGTGTAGCCATGTCGGCAAGTTTGAAAGCGATGGCCTGATGCTCACTGATTAATTTCCCAAATGCTTTACGCTCTTTGCTGTATGCCACTGAGAGTTCAAAAGCACCACTGGCAATACCGAGCGCCTGGGCAGCGATTCCGATGCGCCCACCAGAAAGGGTTTTCATGGCAAATTTAAAGCCGAATCCATCTTCTCCGATGCGGTTTTCCTTTGGCACTTTCATGTCCTGAAACATCAGGGTGTGGGTATCACTACCGCGTATACCGAGTTTATCTTCCTTGGCGCCCACGATAAAACCTTCTGTTTCACGCTCCACGATGAGGCAATTGATTCCGCGGTGGCCTTTATCAGCATCGGTTTGCGCGATTATCAAATAGATAGAAGCACTGTTTCCATTAGTGATCCAGTTCTTGGTACCATTCACCAGATAGTAATCGCCTTTGTCGATGGCTGTGGTGCGCTGAGAAGTGGCATCTGATCCTGCTTCAGGTTCGCTGAGGCAAAAAGCGCCTATTTTTTCACCACTTGCAAGTGGCCTCAGGAATTTTTGTTTTTGTTCTTCGGAACCGAATTTCTCCAGACCCCAGCATACAAGGCTGTTGTTTACAGATACACAAACGGATGTGCTGGCGTCCACTTTAGAAAGTTCTTCCATCGCGAGTACATATGACACTGTATCCATTCCGGAACCACCGTATTTCGGGTCGACCATCATGCCCATAAAACCGAGCTCTCCGAGCTGCTTTACTTCTTCCGTTGGAAATCTCTGTTCACGGTCGCGCTCAATCACTCCCGGTTTCAATACATTTTGAGCAAAATCTCTCGCCGCATCCCGCACCGCAATTTGCTCTTCGGTCAGATCAAAATTCATTCTGTTTAATGGTTTTATATAGGACTGCAAATCTAAGGAATCATTTAACAAATGTGTATTAACTTCACTTCCGTGAAATTAACCCATCCACTTACAGGTCTCGGCATTATGTCCGGAACATCCACAGACGGTATCGATCTTGCACTCTGTACATTTGATGATAAGGGGG
>JBGTLS010000345.1:0-1788 GCA_041744015.1 Cryomorpha sp.
GGAATTGATTCTTACGATCTCTATTTCCGATTGGAAGGAGATGAAGATTGGATTCTGTTCGGAGTTTTTGATATGGGTGTGGCGCTGCTCGAATCACTTGAAGGATGTTCGTACTATGAAATACTCGTGAAGCCTTCGTGCAGCGATGATTTTGAAGACGGGGAAATCACCCTTATTCGAACAAAGGATTGCGGTTTGTGCATCGATGCTGAATATTGCGAAAATTTTGCGGAAAGCAGCTTTTATGAATACATTGAAGAGGTATCCATTGGGGAATATATTTCCACTACCGGAAATAATGACGGGTATTTGCTCATTGAAAATACAGATGTGGAATTGGCCGTGGGGTCGACCTATGATGCGGTATTGACCCCCGGGTTTACATTTGGAGTTTACAATGAGTATTTCCGGGTCTGGATTGATTTTAATCAGGATGGTATTTTCACCGCCAACGAGATTGTTCTTTCATCCCAATCCGGATCGGCCCAACCCCTGGCTGGCGACATCACGATTCCGGAAGAAGCATTATTGGGTACTACCCGGTTGAGGGTGGCGATGAAATTTGTAGGTAACTCGAACTTAACCGTTGGAGCTTGCGAACAATTTGCTGAAGGAGAAACAGAAGATTATTGCATTGTTATCGTTGATCAGATTGTGTCAACAACTGATCAAAACGTTGGTCAGGGAATTTCTCTGTATCCAAATCCCGGTAGAGGTCTGTTTTTCATCGACAATACCTTTCTCCAAAGTAAAGGTGCAATCTTACGTGTATATGACATTACCGGAAAAGAAATCGTACAACAGCCTTTAAGCTCCGGACGAAGTGTGCTGGACCTGCGCGGTTTGAATCCTGGTTTGTATCTCTATCAGGTGACTGATAACACGGGTCAGAACATTGATACCGGTAAAATTGTACTGACGAAATAGAAGTCATTTCGCCATATTAAGAATCGTGCTTTATTCCGAAACAGCGGGAGATTTTCTCATTTCACCTGAAGCGAAGAGAGCGTAGAAAAACGCGAAAAACGTGACTCCTGCCTGCGTTTCCAGGGTGTCTTCAGTAAGGCATGAGAGAAAAGCGATCAGGAGAAACGAGGAGAAAAGCAATCCTGGCCGATAAAACATCACCGGATAAAGAAACACGGTGAGAAAGAGCAGAAACCCGACTACACCGAATGAAACAAAAAATGTCAGAAACTGATTATGCGCTCTGTTTCTGTATTGTGGTTCCAGGTTGGAATGTTCTTCTTCGTAAATATCGTAAAAGGCCTTTTTCACATCCCCTGTTCCAATACCCTGCACCGGATTCCGGCGAATAAGACTGACCGCAGCCTGCCAGTACACCATGCGTTGCAGGAATGAAATGCCACTGGCATTGCCGCTTCTTGCATATTGGTGCAAACCAAACATCATGGTATGGAAGCGCAATTCAAGCCCCCCCTTTTCGACGTATAAAACACTGGGATAACCGGCCTCAATCCATGCAATATCAGCTTCGGTAAGCGCTATCACACCCTCACGGTCTTTGGTCAGATTTTTTGATGAAAGGTAGCGTATAAGCGCCCATGTCAACGGCTCATTGTGCTTCGGATCATAAGATATTTTCTGCTCACTTCGCTCATTCCATGCTTCCATGAGTTCTTCTTCACAGATATGGTTGAATACATACGTTCCATTTTCGACATATCCGGCTTCAGTGTAGTGGCTGTAAGGATTGCCGTAGGCAGTTACGGCAGGTAAGTCTGTAAGACGCTCATTCGAAGTAAAATGGTTCTGATAATAAATATA
>JBGTLS010000346.1:0-4014 GCA_041744015.1 Cryomorpha sp.
TTATTCGTGTTTTAATTCGTGCATTCGTGGCAGCTTTTGGCCGCAAGCGGCTTTTTTTAGCCACGAATGCACGAATTACACGAATTACACGAATTGCACGAATGGCAAGGGTAAGGCGCGAATATTTATTGAGAACCATTGTGTTTTTTAACCACAGATTTTTATAGACTGGCACACCTGCCGGCTGTACAGGCGGGGATTTTTGCACAGATTACGCGGTGTGAATTTGCACTGATCTGTGTTGCTTTTTTGGTTTTCCCCTCATATTTTTACAGAACCCGAATTTTTAAGCCGGGGATTGTTTTACTTTCGGATATTGTTCTTCGGATCATGTTTACCATGGGATGAAAGTTATATCTTCGGACGCGCTCAGGACATGTGAGCAAAACATTGAATGTAATTTTTAAAACATTTTAGCCTGCCCATCACTATACTGTTAGGGACGATGTGCGCAACGCGTCAACTGCCATATTTAATTAAGGAACATTTATGACAAATTTTTACAAAAACTTCTTTTTGATTGTCTCAATCATCTTCCTTTCGAATTTTGGGTTTAGCCAATCAAACGAAATTACAATCAAATTCATCGGTAATTGTGGACTCTACATGACTGATGGGGTGTCTGATTTTTATATTGATTTCCCATATAAATCAGGTGCTCACAACTATATGGAATATGATCAATCGGAAATTGATGGTATAAAGGACAACGCCATTTTCATTTTCACCCATCACCATGCTGACCATTATTCAAAGAAACTATTAAAAAAACAGACCGGACAAAAGTTCGATCCTTATAATATCAGTGAATTGGAGAAATTGGGTGAATCAATACCAGATTTTGACATTAAAGCGTTCAGGACCACGCATAAAGTTTTTGGCGTTTCATTTAAACACTATTCTTATTTGATTACCTGGCACAATAAGAAAATTTTCATTTCGGGAGATACAGAAAATGCTGAGACCATCGCAACACAGCAAGATATTGATTGGGCTTTTGTTCCGGCCTGGCTTGTAATGGATGCCCGCGAAAAAGGGATTAATCTGGGCGCCATCAGTAAAATGTATGCGATCTATCACATTGGTGTAAGGGACAACATTTCCAATGATGGATCGAATCCAAAAATAAAGCTGTTGGACAAACAAGGTGAAATAATTACAATCGCTTACCAGGACTAAAGCAGTTTACATTGTATGAATTCAACGCTACCCTGAAAAGGAACCAGGAAAATCAAAATCAGAACAAAAACAATGCTCCAACACCCAAAGCTGCAGCAATCGCTATCATGAAAATTAGCTGCATGCTCTGCCGGATACCCACGTAGAAGGCAAAAATTCCCGCTTTGACCAGTGTATTGGAAACGGCGGCCAAAACAATGCCTTTCACAGCTACATCGGGGCTGGTTGCGCCTTTGGCCATTTCTGAATAGGAAAGCGTGATCGCATCGACATCAGCAAGTCCGGATATTAAGGCTAAAACAATCAGTCCCTGGTCGCCAAACCAATCAGATAATGCTTCTGAAAGAAACAGGATCACAACAAGCAGCAATCCAAATTTAATCGCTGTTTTAAGATCGAGGGGATTTTTAAGTTCAATTTTGTCTGTAAACGCCTTTTGCGAACCGGTTTTCCACATCCAGATTCCCCCGGATGCGGTAGTCAGCAACATCACCGCAAATGGTAGCCAAATCGCTTGTAGAAGATTTGGGTTTACCACGGCGACTTCCACGAGAACCCTGACAAACATGACGGATGAAGCAATCAATACACCACTCATAAAAAGTCGTTTGTCCACACTTTTTGCCGCAAGGCTACCCATGCTTATGGTTACCGCCGTAGAAGATGCGAGGGCCCCCACCAGGGCGGTAACGAGGGTCCCAATCCGATCGCCGGCGATGCGTATGGCAAAATAACCCACAAAGGATATTCCGCTGATCAATACCACCATCAACCAGATCCAGTAGGGATTGAAGGCCTCGTATGGACCGTAGCCTTCGTTGGGAAGCAGGGGGAGGAGCACAACGGAAATAATCAGCAATTTGATTCCCGCATAAACTTCTTTTTGATCCAGCTTGTGGAGCCATCCGTGCAGGACGGGCTTGAAACCCAAAATGGCAGTGACCACCACGGCAATGCCCATCGCTTCTATTTCCCGTCCGTATACCGCCCAGGCAGCAAGCGAAAAGGTGAGAATCATCGCAACAGCAGATGTAATGCCCACATCATTGTTCTTTTTGAAATCGAGTATGTGGCCAGCTATAGCAAGTGCTGTTATTGCCAGAAAAGCTGCGATCAGATACCATTCGCTATAGGTTTGAGAAAGCACGGCAGCTATACCGCCAGTAAGACCGAGCAATCCGAAAGTCCTGAGTCCGCCTACGCGGTCGCCTTCGTTTTCGCCTCGTTTGCTCCAACCGCGCTCCAGACCCACGAGCAGACCAATACCCAGGGAAACGAGGAGGCTGAGCAATATGTGATTGGACAATTCCACGATTTGGTTTTGGTTTGTGTTCAAATGTAAATAACTCATTCGGTATAAAAGCCAATGGCTGCGAAGGTAATTGGAGGGCCGCAGGCGGCTTTTTATAGCCACGAACCGGAGCGCAGCGGAGCTCGACGAAGTGAATGCACGAATTTACACGAATGGCAGCAGGCGGCCTATTTCGCCACTGCTGCATGTTAGGGATGGAATGCATGCCTGGTTTTGAGGCCAATATTTTTTATTCGTGTTTTAATTCGTGTTAATTCGTGCATTAGTGGCAACTTTTTAGCCGCAAGAGGCTTTTTTTAGCCACGCATTACACGAATGGCCTCAGGCGACCTTTTTTTACCTGAACTATTGTAGACGCAAACGATTGGAACGGTGAATTAATTGATTTAAATTCGGCATGCCAAGACGATTAGGGTATAACCAATGAAAAAACAATGAAATACATCAAAACACTTCTGTTTGTGTTGATGCTTTCCGGATTATCCGGTCAGCCGGCTATTGATCAGGTCGACAAATTAATCGAAGAAAAAAAGTATCATTCGGCGTTTGCTTTTTTGGACAAAAAAGACCCGGATAATCGGGACCCGCAATTGGTTCTTAAAAAGACGGATATCGCCTTAAGCTACTTCGTAAAGAGTCTGACACATCAGCTTTTTGCCTTTAAAGATATAGAGGAAAATGAAGACCTGTACGAACTTAGGGAACACGGAGAAAACCAATCCTTTCCCATGTATATGTTTTCGGTGAACGAAATACTGGATACACTTATCATTCAATATCCTGAAAATTTTGCCTTGCACAAATCATTGGGATATTTCTATTATGAAGTTCATTTAAAATACGGTGAGAATTGGCTGATTGATTATCAGGAAATATTAGATCGCATGTATGAGAATTGCAAAATATCGGCAGACAATCATATTTCTGATTACATGACCCATTATTGTATGGGATATTATCACACGTTACAAGAAAATTACGGGGATGCCATACCGCATTTTTTGAAATCCATAGAACAGGATTCGACTTTTGCCACATCGTATTACAATCTGTCTATCTGTTATTTGTATACGGATCAGTCGGCCAAAGGCTCAGATTATGCAATTCAATCAATTAACCTATATGACCATTTTGAATACAAAGCTGATGCAGCCCGTGTGGCAGCTATCCTGTTCAAGGATTCACAGGATTATGACAGTGCACTTAAATACTTCAAATTAAGTGATCAGATTGAACCGGAAAATTATTACACATTAAATCAGTTACTTGAATTGCAACTCGACCTTGGTTTAATTAAGAATGCTGAAGAAACTGCGAGTCGGTTTTTCGAACTGGATCCCACAAACCCCAGGATTTGCTCCGACCTGGTGGAAATATACACCATCACCAATAGTCAGGTTGAACTACCCGTATTATTTGATCGCCTGATCGCGCAATTTCAGGATGACAAAGAAGTGCTTGGCAATATTTATTTCCATCGAGGACAATTTTACCGAACAAATGAGGACATGGATAAAGCGAGG
>JBGTLS010000347.1:0-3198 GCA_041744015.1 Cryomorpha sp.
GTGCCGCAAGAGCGTATCATTTTCAGGAGATATCCAAATTGCCAAAACTCATGCTTTTTTATGATTCAGGCATTTCTGATCTCACGGAGAGTCAGCGTTCAGATTTGGAAGCGTTTTTTAAACCATACAGAGGTCTTATGCGTGAGAAAGGTATTCTGATAGTGGGGCGTGCGAGTAAAGGCGGTTCTGATGTAGATAATCAGCGGCTTTCATATCAGCGCGCTACGAATATTAAGAGTTTGCTTGATGACATTTTACCCGGTGATTACAAAAGTGACCACGTCTACTTTGGGTCTAAACCGCCTCAACTCACATTGGAGGATGTTGAGCAATTTTCCATTGAGAAATCGGCTTATCGGAGCATTAAGGTAACCGGCACATTGAAGTCGGATTATTCATTAAGAATAAACCAAAGTGTCATGGTTCTAATCTACGATTTGGATAAAGATGTGTTTGGACTGGCACAAATTTAAATATCACCATATTCATCTTCGCCTTCCGGAAAATCGACTTCATCAAATTTTGCCGAGAAGGGGCCTTTTCTGCAGTCGATCAGGATTTGATCTTTTAGATTAAGATCTCCCAGCGCATTCTTTTCCACCAGGTTTTTATATTTCTCGAGGACCTTTTCGCAGCAGCAGTCGTCGAAACGGGTGTTGTCGCTTTCGCAGCATTCCAGATTTCTGAAAGGGCTATTATCCACCCTTTTCTGTAAGACCTCTTTCGCTTTTTCTTCTATGTCCATGTCCTCAATCTTAACAGGAGCCTCATTAACGACTTCATTCATTTCTGCGTCATGATCAGAGGAATGCTGTATATTTCCTGAACCATTGTTCTGGTCAACTTCATCTTCAGATGTAGAAAAACAAGATTGAATAAATACAACTGTAAATACTAAAAGAGCGAATCGAGACAATTTGGTTTTCATATTTTATCGATTATAAATGAGGTCTCCGGGAGTTCCTCCCAATATTCTTTTCGTGGTTTTCCGACTTACCAAATCACTGATAATAAATAAACCCGCTATTGCCAGGAAAAGCCACGGACTAAGTGCATTGAATTTACTGTCGTTTGCATCAACGAGAGATGTCTCTGTCAGATCGATCAGGAAAACGATCATCAACGCTGCAACTACGCCGACAACCAAATATGAGAATACGATTTTACGATATAGAACGGTGAGAAACCTGTTGCTTAATCCGAAAGCTTTGAATGTTCCGAGATTCGATTTGATACCGTTGAGATGTGATCTCAATTGGTTGTTTACGTAGAGTATGATACTCAATAAGCCGAAAGCAAAGAGAATAAGACTGATGGCCATGGTAAGATTACTAACCAGGCTAAAATTTTCTTTCGATTCTATTTCCCGCATGCTGAGATTAACACCGTACTTATCCTGCATTTCACGGGCGAAAGCTTTAATATAATCCAGTTTTATAAAATTGAATTGCAAATAAGTTATCTCGCTGTTATCCAGTCCATCACAATTCATTGTTGTGTCGAAATTTGCTATCAGAAGGAACGACTTGTTCGCTGTGTCGTTTTGTGTAGCGAAATCAAATAGTTTCTTGTACGTTATGGTGTCTCTGTATCCAAATTCAAGTTTGGCTTGCTGGAAGGTAACAGAATTGATCGTTATGGAGGAATCTTTAATTTGGCAGGCGATCTCGTCTTTGGTCCCAAGCGAAGTGGCTATATTGCGACGAATAATTTCAGGTGCGGGTGAATTTTTGGGGAGGAGAATTGAAAATTGGTTACCCCCTCTTTTATTGCTTTTTATATATTTATCACCACATGGAAGCCCTGTGTTGTCAGAAAGTCTTGTGTTACCATAAACATTTTTAAAGCTCTCAGAGCATACGAAACTGACATTACCGGGTAACTTCTCTACAATGCCGGCCACATACAGAGGAATCAATTCTTGATCTGAATTTTGAATAAACAGATAGGGGCCGTTTAAAACAGGCTCTTCGTAACCCAGTGTAAATAAGAGTTCTTTTTTAACAATGATTTGTTGGGCTTTAGGATTAAGGCTATCTCCTGCGGTAAAGTCCTGAAGCACATTTCCTTTAGAGACAATTTTATTGAACAGGGCACTCTCAAAATTGATGGTTTGTCCTAGTTGCTTCCGAACCAGCGTATCCTGAGGGTGTCGCATCGGATCAAAGGTTCTTTTGTAAAAATCAATAGAAAATGTACCTACGGGAGTAATGTTCTCAATTGCATACTCAGATTTAATGCTGTCCGTATCAAATTCCTTCAGAAAGGAAGATACATTTTTATAGGTTATTTCTGACCTTATCTTAAGCGGAATGTCTATCCAATTCGTGAAAGGGTCATTCATTTTAATTTTGAGATTTTCTATTGCTCCAACGGCAAAACAAATGGCAGCAAAAGTTAAGGTGAGAATAATGATTAAAGATATGATCAATCTGTTTCCAACGCCTGCCAGCGATTTGTATTCGCGCTCAAAAAAAAGGATTTCGTGCGGTTTTTTTAAACCCAGAAGCAGTCTGATCAATTTCATCGCTATTTTAAATAACTTTTAAGTAAGCTTTCAGGGTTAGAGATGATGCCTGAAATGCCGGTGTACCATGAGCCATTCTCACGGTGCAACATTTTCGCCGGATCTGCATGGCCAATTATATTTTCGTTTTCCGTATTCATTGGTGTAAGCGCGACAATCTGATCGGCAAATTTCAGGGCCAGCTTGAGGTCATGAGATACAATGACGGCTGCTTTCTTTTCGGCAATGATCAACTCCTTTAATGCAGTCATTACTTCGTTTGCCGTATTTTCATCCAAATTGCCTGTCGGCTCATCTCCAAAAAGCACAATAAATGGCGCAGTAATACCTCTTACAAATGCCAGGCGCTGACGTTGACCTCCCGATAATTCAGCCGGTCTGCGATCAAAAAAATCTTCACTGAGAGACAATTTATTCATGACTGTTATTATCCTTTCCCGCGCCCGGTTGATATCCCATCCATCAATCAATAAATTGATCATCATATTTTCACCGGCAGTGAAGTTCTGCATGAGATTGGTGCTTTGAAAAATAAATGAAAAGTTTTCCCTGCGAAAAGTGGAAATCGTTTCATTGTTCTGACTCCAAAAGTCTTTTAATTCTATCGGAACCGAGTTGGAGTGAGGAGTATACTGAATTGAAGATTCATCACTTTGAGAAATGGTCCGATT
>JBGTLS010000348.1:0-3379 GCA_041744015.1 Cryomorpha sp.
TCATACGCCTTGAACAAACCTTTTTTGGAAAATTATTTTAATCTGACAGGTGTTGATTATCATCTCACTGAAGTGAAACGCCAAAAGGATGGGAGTTACATTCTGGATAATGCAAACCTTATTAAAGAAGCCATGGACAAGGGATTCCAAAAAGCACCTTTCATTGGTGAAAAAAGCAGAAATATATATCAGGCAGCTGATAAATTTGTCGCAGAACAGAAAGCCAATGGTGAAGAGTATTTGGTTACAATCAGTGTAAGTAATAAGCAAAATAAGTTTTTCAACGATCTGGTGCGTGAGCGAAAGTTTGGAAAACACGATTTGAAAATCATTGAGACCGGGGACTTGATGATGATCACCAGGACCTGGAGCAGATATGATGTGTCTCTTACCAATGGCGACCATGTCAAAGTACTTGATGTTGACCTGACCAAAATCGATGAAGTTGCCGGATTCCATTTTGCACCGGTAAAGCTGAAATTGCTTTTTACAGAAGAAGAGATCGAAATCGAAGACCTGATATTGCTTGAATGTCTGCTTGATCCAAGAGGTTTTGTAGATTCGGAAAAATTAAAAGCGTTACGGCACGAACGATTCCGTAAAAATAAAATTTTTCAGGAATCGAATGATTCCAGGGATGATCGTTATGTCGGAGCAATTCAAATGATTTATGGCAATGCCATTACCTGCCACAAAGCCCAGGGCGGGGAATGGAAAAAAGTATGCGTCAATGAAATCGGGATACCCAATCTCAAATGGCAATATACGGCAGTGACCAGGGCACAGGATCATCTTGAATCATTCGGTAAATAAAACTGAGATGGCAATAACAAAGAATGCATACTTGCGCTATCGAATTCTTGATCGATGTTTTCGTGATACTTCACGAAAATATGGATTTGATGACTTGTTGAACGACGTCAATAAATCCCTTGCAGACGCGGATATGGAAGCGCCAGGAATTGAGGTTCGGCAACTGCGAAAGGATTTGCAATATTTTCGAAGTATGGAAGGCTATGATGCGCCTTTGGAAACAGTAAAAGAAGGACGATTCAGCTATTATACATATTCCGACAAGAATTTTAGCATTAGTAACCAGCCATTGCAGGACAATGAGGCCGAACAGCTTAAAGCTGCTTTAGAAATGTTGGGACGATTTGATGGTGCGCCACAATTTGAATGGTTGGCTGAAACCATTTCCATGCTCTCACAGCGCTTCGACCTGACCAAACAGTCCAGGAAAGCAATGGGTTTTGAGAGCAATATTTATTACGCCGGATATAAGTTTATCGCTCCATTTTTTAATGCAATAGTTAATAAACGTGTGCTCCATTTGGGATATCAACCTTACGGAGCAGATGTGATAAATTTTGAGTTTCATCCTTCATATCTCAAGCAATACAATAACCGGTGGTTCGCTTTTGGATACAATCCGGATGCGGAAGAGAAATTGGCACATATAGCCGATATCTGGAACCTCGCTCTGGACAGAGTTGTCTCTATCAAAGAGATTCCAAAGGAGTACCGTGAGAATGACATGGATTGGGAGGAAGATTTTTTCTCTGAAATTATTGGCGTTTCCCGAAGAGATGAAGAAATTCAGGAGGTGGTACTTCGATTTACAAAGGAGCAGGCGCCTTATATTATAACCAAACCCATACACCAGTCACAGCGACCACCTATAGAAAATCCGGATGGATCTGTATCGGTTCGATTAAAGGTGGTTCCGAATTTCGAACTGGAACAAGTCATCCTGTCTTTTGGAGAGAAAGTTACTGTGGAACAACCTGAAAAATTGCGTCAAAAGATTAAAGACCGGTTGAGCGGTGCGCTGAAAAATTATTAGTGTGCAATTAGAATGCACACTAGCTTACGATATTTGAATCGAGATTTGATTTAAGACCTATGGAATTATTTAACCCTTCTGAATTTGCCTCTGTTAAGAATGTTTCAAAACACATTTGGGAGGTTGCTGATGTATTGCGAAAGGAAACACACATCCACGATTACAATGTGGTTCTTTATCTGTTAAGTCTTTTGGAAGAAGGTGAGCTCGATGTTTTTGGCGAAACTCTTGTACCAATGGCTACTGGCCAAGAATTGATAGACCGCCTTAGGATAACTAAGAAAGGTGCGAATTTAGAAGTCTTGAAGGAATATGAGTATGTGTTACAAGCCATTCATCCCCAAGCATGGTCCAGACTACTTCAGGTATTTTTCTCCATTGATAGAAAATTCTTGTCTGAAAATTATGGGGAAATATATGATGAAGTGTTAAACATTCTTTCCAATGAACTGGCGCGTAAACAAGGCAGTGTCACGCTTCCTGCAGATCTTTCCAGGCTGATGGTTAAGCTTTCAGAGGTAGTGCCGGGGAGTAAAGTATTCAATCCATTTGGAGGTTTTGCATCTTTCGGAAAAGAGCTCTCTAAGGATGTGGATTATTTCGGTCAGGAAACCAGCCGATCCATTTGGGCCCTGGGATATTTAAGACTAAAAGCATACGGTAAAGTGGATCACGTTCAGTTTCTCAATGAAAATCCGCTTGAGAATTGGCCGAAGCATGATCAGAAGTTCGATTTATTGATTTCAAGCCCTCCTTTTAATTTAAATCTGGGAGGTATGTTTGATGTCACTCAGAACTTCAGGAATATCGAGAATTTTATTCTTTCAATGGGAACCGATGTGTTAGTCAAAGGGGGCAAAATGCTTCTACTTGTTCCGCAGCGATTCTTGTTCAGTGTGTCTAAAGAAGATCAGTATAGCAGAATGAGAATTGTGGACAAAGGCTATCTCCGGAAAGTCATTTCTTTCCCGGCGGGTATTTTACCAAATACTGCAGCAAAATTTTCTCTGCTTGAATTGGTATATGATGAATCAAAGGGAAGGTCGGTGATAATGATGGATACTGACCAGTATATCAAGCGTGAAAGTCGAGCCAAAGTCAGAATTGATGAGATGGGGCTTTTGGAAGCGCTTAAAAATGAGTCTGGCTCAGACATCGAGCGAGTTGATTTGGCTGAAATCAGGAGTTCCGATTACGCACTGGAACCTGGTCGTTACTTCATCAAACAAGTGGAAGGGGAAAGGCTAGACGATATTTGCAAATTCGTTAAGCCAGTTAAAGCTGATCCCAGTGAATCATTGCCTTATGTAACGATTGCTGACTTGAAAGACAATCCCTACGATCAAATCCTTCGTATCGATCAACTCACTGTGAGGGAAGCTCAAACGGGATATGAAAAGATAGATCAATCATGTATTCTGGTGGCCATGCGCTCATCTAAGTTGAGGCCGACATATTTTGAGTATAAAGATCAACCAATTGCTGTTTTGAGGGGCAGCGTAGCTGCATTGCAAATCATAGATGACAGGCGAT
>JBGTLS010000349.1:0-11346 GCA_041744015.1 Cryomorpha sp.
ACTGCGGAGCGCTGAAAAAGGGATGGTAAAAACGGTTTGACCTTCAGAATAAGATGCGACCTCGTAGGAATTGTAAATAAGCAAAACCCCATCTTTGGTGATTCCCATGTTTTCCGGAAGGATAAATTTTCCTTCGGGAAACATGAATCCGCCATCATTCAACAGTGCATTGTCTGCAAGGTCGTTTGTTTCGCGAAAGCGTTTTTCAGCTTCAATTCTAAGCGCTGTGGTGTCAAGCATTGCTCTGATATCAACTTCATCTCCGGTGGTGAGATTGTAAGTCTTCAGCAATGTGTAGGTATTGGGATGCGCCCCGCCCATGAATTCGGATACCTGAAGCTGAAGGGTGAAATAGCTGTCCGTAATTTCACTCTCTCCTGACTCAAGTTCAATGTACCATTTCCCGGGATTGTCCGGAAATTCCATGGCAAACATGGCGTATCCTTCAATAAAAGATTCGGCAAGCGATTCCCAGGTACCCATCGCCATCGGTTCGGGAAGCCGGGCTTTGATCATTTCGCGAATCTCTCCTTCCGTCTGCTGATTGATTTCTTTTGTCGCTGCGGAGTCACCTCCGTAGAGAACAGGAATTTGAAGTGATACATGGGTGCACTGCTCTCCGGAACATCCCTCTTCCTGTGCTTTAATTTCTTTAAAATCAACACTCCATGACAGGGTATCGGTAATTTCTGTTTCGGTGACATCCTGTTCGGTTGTCGGTCCACAAGCACCGGCAAATACGGCAAGAATAGCCGAGATGATAAAAAATTTGTTGTTGGTTTTCATTGGGTCAGGTAGGTGTGTAAGAATTGTTTGATTTCGCGGAGTAGTTCGATCTGGACAACTTCGGGATTTTCTTCGAGGTATTCCTCGATATCGAGCATGGCTTCCTGTGCCATGGTTTGGTCGATACCGGATTCGATGTTTTCGATGACGGTAAGCACTTCCAGTGCGACCATAAAATCACCGCGGATGGCCTGCTGCACGAGCACATCAACATGTTCAGCCGGAAACAAACCCGCATTCCAGAAAATGGAGATAATGAATGCCCTGTCACTCTCAAATTCGGGTTCCTCCAGGGCGCGGAACAGCTCGGGCACGGCAGCTTCCGTTTTGAGTTGCATCAGAATTTGGGCAATGCCCGTTCGAATGTCTTCTTCTTGTTCCCAGGCGCGGTATGTGCGCAGCATGGGGAAAATCAGGGAAGGATCACCCTCCTCAGGTATTTTGGCGATTGCGTTGCGTACCTTGTCCGCTTCCGCGGAAAACAAGTTCGCGAGCAGGGCTTCCCTTTTTTTCGATATCTTCTTTTCCATTTAAACTTGTTTGTCGGGCTCAGTCATCGAATATTGCTGAACCGATGCGCACCATATTGCTTCCCTGTGCAATAGCGAGTTCATAATCGGAACTCATGCCCATGCTCAGGGTTTTCATTTCCACATTTGCCGGAAGGCTACCCGATTTAATTCGGTCAAAGATACGCTTCAGTCCGGCAAATTCCGTTGAAATGGTTTCGCGGTTGGTGGTATTGGTCGCCATGCCCATCAGGCCTTCGATCCGAATATGGCTGAGCTTAGAAAGGTCCGGATGATCGAGGATATCTTTCAATTCCGCTTCATCCAGTCCAAATTTGGATTCCTCACTCGCGATGTGCATCTGGAGCAAACATGGAATGATGCGTTCGTGCTTTGCGGCCTGCTTGTCGACTTCTTCCAGCAGACGCATGCTGTCAATGCTATGGATGAGGTGAATGTAAGGAGCGATATACTTCACCTTGTTGCGCTGAAGGTGGCCGATGAAATGCCAACGAATATCATCGGGCAATTCTTCCTGACGGGCCGTGAGATCCTGGGCTTTGTTTTCACCAAAGTCGCGGTGACCGGCTTCGCAGGCTTCTTTTACAGACTCCTTTGAGCTGTATTTCGATACGGCTACGAGGGTCACTTCGCTGCCAAGCGAATCCTGAATTCGTTGAATGTTTTCCGCTATACTCATTCCTGTAGCAAGACCAAAGCCCCGTCTTCATAAACCGGGATGACGGTAGTTTGGTTTGGGGTGAGGCAATATTTGATGTCTTCATTCAGATTGAGGTTGCGCAACCTGCGGCGATGAGAGGATGCTTTTAGAAAACCAAAATAATTGACGCTCGCTTTCTGGTAAAGAAACATCGCCGCGATCGTGGAATCCTCATCGCTCATGTAATTGCCCGTTTTGAGCAGGGCATCGGTAATGGCGCCTGCGCAAATACTGTCTTCCAGGTTGAACTTTCCCTGCCAGCCGGAAGCCAGCAGGAGTACATCACATGGATTTCGCGAGAGATAGTCGATCATGGCGTCGAGGTTAATCAGGGCAGCTACCATCACTTTGTGGGTTTTGGCGGCGATGTTGATCGTACGCGTGCCGTTGGTGGTGGTGAGTGCGATGGTTTTGCCTTTGATTTCAGGTCCCATATAACTGAAAGGCGAATTGCCAAATTCAAATCCATCAACGATTTTCCCATTTCTTTCGGCGGCAGCCATAAACCCGGAAGCTTTATACGCAAGGGCCTCTTCAACTGTGCTAACCGGAATAATTTTGTCGACTCCGTGGTGGAAAGCAGTGCAAATGGCCGTAGTGGCCCGGAGCACATCTATGGCCACGACCGTGCTGTATTCCTGTTTGTACAAATCAAATTCATCGGGAGAGAAACAAACCTCCACCCGGAATTTTTTTGGTTTTTCAGCCATTATACCTTGTTGTAAAATGGGAGTTTTACGACTTTCGCCCTGAGCGACTTGCCGCGCACTTCCAGAAAAATTTCCGTTCCGGGGCTTTTGAACTCGTTGTTGACATAACCAAGACCGATCGCAACTCCCAGGGATGGACTTTGTGTACCGGAAGTCACCTCTCCGATCACATTTCCATCTCCATCCAGCAGGCGATAACCATGACGCGGAATACCGCGGTCGATCATTTCAAATCCCACCAACCGGCGCGAGGTGCCTTCTGTTTTTTGCTTTTCGAGAATATCGCAGTCGATAAAATCTTTGGTGAATTTGGTGATCCAGCCCAGACCTGCTTCGATGGGTGACGTTTCGTCGGTAATGTCATTGCCGTAAAGGCAAAATCCCATTTCCAAACGGAGTGTATCCCGCGCGGCAAGGCCGATGGGTTTGATGTGGAATTGAGCTCCTGCAGCGAGGATGGCCGTCCAGACCTTCGCAGCCGCATGGTTGGGCACGTAAATTTCAAATCCCCCGGCACCCGTATAACCCGTCGCCGAAACAATCACGTCCGCCACATCATCAAAATTGGCGATGGCAAAAGTGTAATAAGCCATAGAAGGCAAATCAATATCGGTAAGGGTTTTAAGCGCTTCGGCTGCACGTGGTCCCTGAACGGCAAAAAGCGAAAACTCATCACTTTTGTTTTCCAAATGGGCCCCAAAGGTGTTTTGGGAATTGATCCAGTCCCAGTCTTTTTCGATATTGGACGAATTGACAACCAGAAGGTAGTCAATCGGTGAAATGCAGTAAACGAGAAGATCATCCACGATGCCGCCTTTTCCATTGGGCAGGCAGCTGTACTGAACCTTACCCGGGGTGAGTTTTGATACATCGTTGGAGGTGACGTATTGAAGCAACGGCAAAGCGCCCTCGCCACGCACATAAAACTCGCCCATGTGCGAAACGTCAAATATGCCGACACCTTCGCGCACCACTTTGTGCTCTTCGACCACACCTGTGTATTGCACAGGCATTTCGAATCCGGCGAATGGTACCATCTTGGCGCCAAGTGCCACATGTCTATCGTAAAGGGAGGTTCTTTTCATGTCGATTAGTTGGGGTGCAAAAGTAATGCTAATGCAGGTCTTTTCTGGCAAAAAGCCTGAATCATTTCATTTACCGGCCTCTACCCTATCTGAAACCAAAACGAGCCGCCGTGTCTTTCGACTTTTTCCATATGGGCATGTTGCCAAAAAGGTTTTAAGATGGCACTGAGTTCCGCATCTTCACTGATGAAATAGTTGGGAAGCAGGGTTTTGTATTTTTCGGGATTTGCCAGGATAAATGCGGCCAGTACGTATTGTTCGTTGTAAAAGCGGTCGCACATAAATTGCGGATAATCGTAGGGGATATAAATGTCGTGGATATGCACAATCACACCTTTTTTCAATCTGGGCAACAGATCGAGGAAACATACCATGGCATCGGAGTTTGGAAAAACCCGGTGGGAATTGTCGATAAAAAGGATATCATTTTCCCTCAATACTTCCGTGATGAAATCGTAAGAATCGAGATTTTCCAGTGGTTGCCTGATCACGTTTTTGGCGAGGTTATCGATCAAAGCGCGTGGATAGGGATCTATTGAGGTGACTTCGGTCGTTAGGTTATGCTCACGTATGGCTTTGGCGACCACCATGGTGCTGTTTCCCGAGCCAATCTCGATATATCGCTTCGGCTTGTAATTTACCAGCAGGCCATACAGTGCAATGATGTCGAGGCCGGGGAGGTAGCCATTGTTCCAGTATGGCTCGACACCATCGGTATTTACCGGTTCCGGAGTGATCGTATGGATGGCTGGTACATAAGTGAGAAAAGATTTTAGGGTTTCTTCGTATTTTTTTCTACCCTGTTGAATAATGTGCAAAAGACCCGGGTGAGCCGGCTTTCCATGGCCGTATCGGGGTTGGGGTTTCACTTTGTACTCCAGGTGAACGGTTTGGAATTTGGGTGAAAAAAATTTGATCGTATCCTTCAATTTGGAGGCCATAGGTGGGGATTATGCGAGAATGTTACATTTGGTATCTGCATTTTTTATTGCAGAAACCGGGGTTAAATATAACCAAGTTCATAATCACCCAGGTTGTAATGTCAGGGAGAATAAAGCAACAAGGTAGTTGAGACAGGACAATTTACACCTGTATTGACTTATCTCCCAAACCGATAGTAATGGGCCAGAGGATGGTCTTTTCCCGAAAGGAAATCAACAATCATATCCATGCCCTGAACAGAAAAAGTGATGCCGTTGCCGCCAAAACCCAGTACGAACAGCGTGTTTTCGTATTCGGGGCTTTTTCCAATATAGGGCAGGCCATCCTTGGTGGTGCCGAAAGTTCCCGCCCAGCTAAAATCTTCAATGAAATGCACGCCAGGCATGAGCTTTTCGAGGCTTTTCTTCAACTTATTTGCTTTGCGCTCTTTTGTTTTTTGCTGAAAAAGCTGAAAATTGAAAGTCGCATCTTCGCCACCTATCAGAAAACGTCCATCATCGGCTGTGCGCATGTAAAGGTAGGGATCGTCGGTATTCCAAATGAGGGTGCGCTCCACGTTTTTGTTCAGATTGATACCCTGCTCGCTCACGGTGGCGTATGTGTAAAACAGGTCCGCCACTTTTTCTTTCAGCAGGTCGGTGGATTCAAAACCGGTACAGCAAATAATTTTTCCCGTATCGATGGTTTGTCCGGTTTTTAAAATGGCGCGCGGCTTCGGACCTGAGGTATCGAGTTTTTCGATTTCTGTCTGATCGTATACCGTCATTCCTCTTTTCACATTGTATTGGATGAGTTCGTGGGCGAGGCGGTATGCATCCACACTTGCAGCCACTTCAGACAAAATTGCCCCGTGCGATACCAGTCCATACTTTTCGCGTACTTCTGCAGCCTCCAGCCACTGAACGCCGAGTTGGTGTTTTTGGCGGATGGCAAATTCCTTTCTTAGCCAGCGGGAAGCTTTTTTGCTGTGGGCGAGATAAAGACTTTCCTTCATGGTAAAACCGCAGTCTATGTCCAGTTTTTTGACGAGGTCGCGCAAATCTTTGATGGCTTGAATGCCCGCTTTATAACAAGTCGCTGCCCCCTCCTCTCCGATCATGTCGGCGAGCTCGTACATGGGTACATCGATCTCGTATTGCAACATGCTCGTGGTGGCGCTGCTGCTGCCCAGGGCGATGTCGCGCTTGTCGATGAGCATCACCTGATGGCCGGCTTCCATAAGGGCGTGGCTGATGAGAGCGCCTGTGATGCCACCCCCAATCACGAGAATTTCTGTTTCTGTGTACTCGTGTAATGAAGGATACGCGTAGAGAAGTCCGTTTCTAACCAACCAAAATGACTCAAAGGTCCTTATTCGCATTGCGCTGTTTTTGTTTTGGCAAATGTAAACGGGAATGTGAATCGAAATGTTTATTTGCTTTTTTGAAACAGTTTGAACAGTTTTTTTTCTGGGGATTCAGACTCCCGAGTGCTTTTCGTCTTTCGGCAAAATAGTTTATCGGTGGATTACATCGTTCAAAATTGGGAAAAGTCCAATGGAGAACCATTGATTTCATTTTTGTTATTTTACAAACAACTTAGTGTAGACATGACAGACTTGTTCCTAAAAGAAACACAACGATGATTATCCGGGATAAAGATAAGGACGCATTAAAGGCAATCTTTGCCAGTTCCGATGCCTGCTTTGAAGTTTGGGCCTATGGGAGTCGCGTTACAGGAGAAGCGCACGAGGGCAGTGATTTGGATTTGGTCATTCGTTCCGCTAATCGGGAAAAAATTCCGATTGATATGTATCTCGATTTAAAAGATAAAATTCAAAACAGCAATATTCCCATTGTTGTTGAACTCTTTGATTGGGCCCGGTTGCCATCGGGTTTTCATCCGAATATTGAATTTCGTCATGAAGCGTTGTACAGCAATATCAACGTCGGTGTGAATGAGCCTGCGAAAAGATTCAAGAAAAAGGATTTATAGCACCTGATTAATTGGTCCTTTTGATAACCGAAACAACCAAATAACAAGTTTTTTTTTTACATTTCGCTCATTTTAAACGGGCCTTCGGTTATCAGATCGCAACCATTGAACAGAACACAAGCAAGTGAATTATATTCACAAACGAGACGATGAAAAAAATTCTTACGATATTTTACCTTTTGACTTCTATTACCGTCCCTGGTCAGGATCCAAACCTGCTCGTCCTGCACAATACGGTGAAGGTTGGCATAAACCTTATGGACAGCACCGAAATTAAAGGAACTGAATTTAGATTTTTTCCGGAAAGGGTGCATAAAACTCATTTCGATACAATTTCAGGTTTGATCACAGTTCAGTTAAGGGGATTTACAACGGATAAAAAATGGTTAAATCCAACTGGCCATATCATTCAATATGACTATATAAACAAGCAAAAATTATGGAATAAGCCTATAAATTATCAAATCGGGAATCTCAGGCAGTTCGGTAATTTCATGATTTATTCTATCGAGGGTAAAAGTATATGCTGGAATGTTCATAAGGGAATTTACCGGTGGGACGTCAGAAATGACATTTATTATGTTGACCAGGCAGAAAAAATTGGACTCGGATATCGCATCAGAGGTTCAAAACCCAACACAGACGAACTTCAGGGAATTGATATGAATAATGGTGACATATTGTGGGACAGAAGAATATTTAAGGCATTCGGTTGGAATGAACTTTTTTATCAGAATGATTCGATAGTGATCATTGTTGCTGGCGGTATACATTCTTTAAATATTCACAATGGAGAAGGCTGGGATTATCACGCTATGACAGGTGTATATGACTCCAAAGGAAAGAATGCAGCAAAACTTTTGGGATTCGCGGGAGGTTTACTCACCGGTACGTATTTTACATCCACTGGATATAATGTGATCAGTCATTTGGTGTCCAATGCTTTGGTTGACAGATCCCATATATACCTTGCCTCAAATGAAGAGTTGGTAAAACTAAGTAGTCAGTCCGGAGAAGTTGTTTGGACTTTTCCTTTTCCGGAAAATTTCGGGAGCAAATCATCCATTTTTAAAAATGACAGCGTTCTTTATATGGTCAATCAGGGAATTGCATATATGCGATACAGGAAATTGAATTTTGGCAAACCATTTTTTGCCGCATTTGATGTGCATACAGGTTCACCAAAATTTTTATCATTGATAGATGTCGAAGATGACCCGATTTTAAGTTGTGAAATAAAAAATGACGAAATATTTTTGTTGTTCAAACACAGAATTGCTAAATATTCAATGGTTTCGGGCGCATTGTTAAATGAGAACGAGATAGATCAGAATAGTTATGGAGAATTAATTGATTTTATCGGTAATCAGGTTTATTCTACATCAATGGATGGAAAATTTGAAAATCTCAACCTCCCGGATACGACGTTGGTGTATATTTTCACAAATCAGCAAAAAACTTTAGCGATAGACTTCGATTTAAATATAAAGGAGACAATTCCTTACGAAAATCTACGGATTCAATATCTGATTACTGATCAATTTAAGTTCTTTTCGAAAGGAAAAAACACGGTTGTGTTGAATCACGATGGGGAAAAAGTGGCAGAAATTGATGTTTCGTCGGATGCTAAATTGATTGGCAATAGTTTGTATGACAGGAGAGAGAATTTTTTGATTCAAGTGGATCTGGAAGAACTGTCAAAATGAATCATTTACAAGGAAATTCGAAGTGAGCCATAACATCGGAAACATGGTTTTGTGAAAAATCACTTCTGGTTCTGGTTCCAACGATAACACGCGTTTCTGATGATATGACAATTGATGCAGATTTGGCATCATGAAACGGTGAAATTGGTTGAACAGCTTTCCATGCACATTCCTTTTTCATTTTTCCGTTTTAAGGCCATATATTCACAGCGGATTACAGGGTTCAACTTTTATCTCCTGATCCACCCACTTCATAAATTTCAGCCGTGATCAGAAAAACATTCTCAACTGTGGCCATGTCAATAGGGGTCTTGCTGGCATGGGGACAAATTCAATCAGAGTCCTTTTCTGAAACAGCTGACATCCTTTTGTTTGATTGTGGTATGGATATTTCCGACATATTGCATGCTGATCTTCCTTTTATGTATGAGCACATACACCGGAAAATAACAGCAGAAGCCAAATCAACTTCAGAATTTTCGATCAAACTTGATAGCATTGATTTCTATGGGCATTTTCAACTCAAATTTTTCTATAATGAATTGGGTTTGTCAACGCTGGATCACTATACGCTAACGGGATATCCAAATAATGGTTCGAAATTGGAAAAGGTTTACAATGAAGAAAATTTGGTTATTGAACGAATCGAATCACTGCTGCTCTATGGTGAATGGGTGGTGCAAAGAAAATTCGTTTTTGCCTATGATGCCGGGAATAATTTGCAGGAAAAATCGATTCACACATGGTACCCGGAATATCAGAGTTTTTTAAATTTTCGAAAAGAAAACTATTACTATAACGAAGCCGGAGGTTTAACAGATAGAATTACTTCCCTGAAATTTTTAGAATGGATAAAAACCGAAAAAGTTCAATATATCCTGGATGATGAAAATACAATTCTGGCCAGAATCCACTTTTTGTGGAGTGATTTCCAGAACATCTGGATACCGAAAATACAGGACGCATACACATATAATTCGGCAGGAGCTGAAATAGAAATGGTCCAGTCGATCTGGAATGAGACTGATTTCATTCCTTCTGTAAAAACAGAAAAAGCATACAATAGCGAAGGAAATTTAATTTCCGTAGAATATTTTTCATATGATATGGGAAATTATTGGAAACAAGATGTTCTCAGCACATTCGAATATGATGATTTTGGAAATGAGATTGAGCACATGATCTATTACTGGAATTCTGTATCAGAAGAATATATCTCAAAATTTAAAACTCAGAACGCCTTCGATCACAACTATTTGTCCAATACCGTCATGGCACCGGTTCCGCCTGATTGGAACGATTTATTGAAGGAAAATAGCTACAACAACATCATACTAAGCAGTACCGAATATTTTATGCAGATGGACGAGTGGAACACGCATGGTCCGATTACTTATTATTATTCAGCGCCTGACACCAACTCACCGAACGATCCATCGGTCGACCTGAACGTCTACCCCAATCCGTTCCGGGAAACAATTCGTTTTAGCGGGTCGTCAGAATTGATGCAATTCACCCTGTTTGATATACAGGGACGGATGGTTTTGCAGGAGCAGGTGGTTGGAGAAAATGAAATAAATATGGGAAATTTACCGCTGGGACTATATGTTTATCAATTGGATGGAACGGATAGACGCCAGGTTGGAAAGTTAGTCCGGGAGTAAATTGGCGATCTGATTTACGCTTCAGACACAAAAGAAAAGTTCAGTCCCGGCGCAATGATATAATTGAAAAGTTTGGTACGATTTGTATCTACTTTCGGCTTATATTCGTCTACCATAGAAACAAGAAAAGCAGAAAAACTTTATAACTCAATCATGACAAGTAAAATTACTTTAACAGCCGCTTTGCTGGTCTTCGTGACCGTTTTATCCGCTCAGGCCCCATCTCAATCCTTAAAAAAAGGACTCGTTAAAAAAATAACATCTGCGCAAGAAAGCGCTTTGGATTCAATTAGAAGGTCGAACCCTTTTACATCCGTCTTCCAGGATAAGTTAGTTCGAGAACCGATAGATTCTAAATCGGCCGCTTCTTTTACAACCAGGCTTGACAGCATTGTTGACGACGAAAGTTACAAAGGCATTTATTATTATGATGAGAATGGAAATTGCACGTTGGAAGCATATTTTAACTGGGATGTTCAAAATGGTTGGCGGCCTGACTATAATTTAGAAACGGTGTATAATGAAAATAACATGGCTGTGGATCAAATTGTATCCTTTTGGAATAATTCACTCATGTCACTTCAACCTTCATATCGGGAAACATATTTTTATCAGGAAACTGGTCACATGACAGAAATGATTGAATATCACTGGTCAATTAATGAATGGATTCCATTTGGTAAAATTTTCAGTGTTTACAATCAGGAAAACCTGATGGAAATAACCTTTTCATTATGGAATTCCAACATAAATCAATTCGAAGCATCAATTCAGGAAATCTATATTTACAATACTTCAGGTAGCCTCCTTGAAAAAATTCGGTCAAACCGGTCAGGAAATCAATGGATACCTTTCACAAAAGAAGTTCATACCCTTAATAATGAAAACGAACCACAGTCAACTTTACATTATTGGTGGGACTCGGGCATAGAGGAATGGGAACCCACTGCATCAATTGATTATACTTACAATACATCGGGTTTGGAAATACTTCGTGTTTATTCAGATTGGGTCGATGCTGATTTTAATCCTGAGGCAAACCTGGAACAACTGTATGATGACCTGAACAGACTGACGTCTTCCGGTTTTTATGTTTGGAATGCATGGGATAATGACTGGGTGGGAAGTGATCTCAGTACATTTGAATATGATGTCATGAACAGTATTTTAGAATCAATAAGCTATATCTGGAATACCGAATTGGGAATTTTTGTTCCAAGCTGGAAGTATGAAAATTCATACGATTCTG
>JBGTLS010000350.1:0-25963 GCA_041744015.1 Cryomorpha sp.
ACTTTCATCGGTGAACACACCATTGCCATTGTTAATCAACAAAAAATCTTTGGCGATGGCACCACCACCAAGTTTGTAATTGCTGAAATAGATATCCGGAGCCCCGTTGCCGGAAACGTCGCCGTGCCAAACTGCACAAAACAAAATATTGTCGCCTGTGAGGAAAGGAAACCGGGATGAGGTCTGATCCACGAGGCCAAGCCAGTTGCCGTTGGCATCATTTCCCAGATTGGCATAATAGATCGGTTGTTGTTCGAATGTATTTGCCACCACCACGTCGAGCCAACCGTCGCCGTCAAAGTCGGCAATGACCAAATCGCGCGCGAAAGTAGGGTTGGTGAGAAATTGTGGAGCAAATTCAGCGGTGCGATCCACCAGAACGCCGCCTTCATTGATCAAGAGAAGGTCAGTTCTTGCGGGAGCCGAAGAAACTGAAAAGGGTTGTTTGCGCACCACGATCATATCATCGAATCCATCGTTGTTGAGGTCACCGACCGAAATGTCTTTTTCTTCGGGGTCGGAGGTTGCAACTGTCGATAAAGTAAGTCGATCGTTGGTTTCAATTTCAAAGTCGAGCCAGTCGCCCGATTGGGCACTGAGGTTGACTGAGGCGAAAGAGCCCGCCAGTAAAAGGATGAAAAATCGTAATGGCATTCTGCGTACCTGGCCGGTACGACGGAGGTTGGGATAGAATGTTGTCATGGTTTGAGTGTAAGCATTCACCCCATGGGGCGAAAGGAGGTTAGAACTGGTTTAAAAGCGCCTCAATTTACGATTTATATGTTTTTATCAAAAACCGAAATTGCGACAATAGTCGAATCCTGACGGCTATATGGCTGTGCAGGTTGCCAATGAATTCTGCTTTGTGTAAAAAAAAGCCGGCGGGGAAAGGTCCCGACCGGCTTTAATAATGGATTGAGAGAAACGAAAATTTACGACTCTAAGGTGTTTTTCACAATTTGTCTGATATGTCCGCGATGAGCCGTGGTCAGGGTGGAAGTTGAAGGAGCTGAAGACATCATTTTGTCTAAGCGTTTTAATTCGTGCAGCGCCATTGATCGGGCTACGTGATCAAACTTTTTGGAATCTCCCACGATTTCAGCAAGTCTGTTTGTGTATTCCACCTGCAGATTTTGACGGATGGTATTCACATTAGAGGTCGCATCTTTTTTAAAGATGGCATCGGTCAGATCGGTGAGGTAGGCGTCGAGACTATATTCATTGCCGTATAATTGGCTGTCGGTAACGCGTTGCAGAACATTGGAGTTCAGCAGATGATTGAGGCAATTTTTCTGTATTTCCAGCGTGCGTTCATGTATTTTCGGATCTTCTCCGGCTCCCGGCTGATTAAATCCGCGGCGCTGAACCTGGAGATGACGGTATACCAATTCAGGGATATCGAAAGCATTCGGGGCAAAAGCATAGGTTTCGAGCGCTTTCATAGCCGCTTTTTGCCTTTCGGCAGATACGGCTGTATACGGAGGCGTGGTGTTTCCATTCTGACCAACTACAGCCCGGTTGATATGCACACCGCCGATTTGTCGGGTGAAAATATTGATCTGATTAGCGTATTCGCCAGTTAGCGATAGATAGGCCTGTCGGAACTCTTCATAAGAACCACCTTCCACACTGTATTTTTCAATGATTGAAGGCAAAAGATCATTCACCAGCCTGATGCGATCGATCCCATAGGCCACCGGGTCGCTGGTGAGATCGTAAATATTGATATCCGGATCGATTCCTTTTCCGCTGCTGCGCATGTCATCACCATCATTTCCGTATGCGAGCTGGTGCTCTGATGATCGGGCAAGCAGGGTTTGAAGGCGTTTTTCTTCTGCTTCAGCATTGGCCACAGCCGGAGCATACCCATATTCGATGGCCCAAAGATCGTAAGGCCCGGGACTGTCATCGTAATATTTGGTAAGCAATTCTGGCAGGGCGGGGTAGTTGATCGCAGGGTATTCCATCACAGAACTGCAAAGGCCTTTTTCGGCTACTATATTCTTGTCATTGATCTCTTCCGGACTGAGCAGGGTGCTCGCACGCATGTTGTGCGTGAGGCCGAGTGTGTGACCGATTTCGTGTAAGATTAAGCGATACAATGTTTCCTGTACGAATTTCTCTTCCGAAGCTTCCTGCATATTCTGTACCCGCATGGCCGAAAGTCCAAACATGAGGTTGTGGTTCATCACTTCGCCTGCCGAACAGAGGTATGGGTCATGACCTTCGTGCTGTGATTCGAAAAGATCATCGTGAGAATATCCTGCTTTCGCGAAAACATCTTTGCGGAACAAACGACGCGAGACAGCAGAAAATTCGAGCATGATATCGGCTCCGAGAATCTGTCCTGTGCGCGGATTGACAAAGCTCGGTCCATATCCTCCGAAAGGTGGTTGTGGAGAAGATGTCCATCTCAGCACATTGTATCGAATATCTCCGGCATCCCAGGTGGCCGTATCCGGCTGTATGTTGACCACTACTGCATTTTTAAATCCGGCATTTTCAAAAGCGATATTCCAGCGCTCACCGGCTGCTTTGATAATGGGACGAAACTCTTGTGGCGTTGTATTTTCAATCCAGAATACGATCGGCTCCACGGGTTCGCTGAGAGCAGCATTGGGGTCCTTCTTTTCCAGATGCCAGCGGTGAATCATGTCGCGGTAAGGTGTGGTGCTGAAAGAAGTCATATCAGTCACTGATGTCATAAAGTAACCTATCCGGGCATCATCACGTCTCGGTTGAAAGTTGTTTTCAGGCACCTTTATGAGGCTGTGCTGGTATTGGATTGTTACATTTCGGGCATCGGTGAGGGCATCTGAACCGCGTGTTTGTGGATTTGGATTCTCATATACATATGCTGTCGATATATCCAGATTTTCGGGATAATTTTTAATTGCTTCCACCCGTGATTTTTCTTTGCTCAGTTTTCCCAGTAAACCGGGTTTTTCGCCATTCCGTGTAGGCGGTTTGATCATTTGAAAATCTTCCGAAAGGAAAATGGCATCTCCGTCGATGAGGATGATCCCCGTTTCCGAGTCCTTTGACTTGATTTCGAGGCTGGCCAGCACAGGGCGGTTTACATTGGCTCCTGCTGCTTTGCTCAGGGCATTGTTTTCATCGAAATAATACTTCGTATTCTCTCCGATGATATGAACCCGCTCGTAATTGCGTTCAAATTTGATGATTTTGGAACCGCGGTAAGAGCCCCGGAAAAAACCGGCATCCATCACTCCATCCGTTACTTTGCTGAAATAAATAAATTCCTGATTGAGTTGTTCAGGAGTCAGAGCCATGTAAATATTGCCTTTTACCGTATCGCGGTAAACTGTGAACAAGCCTTCAATTTTCACCATTTTTTTGGTGAAATCGGCCAGGTCAGATTTTTTGGCCGGCGTTTCAGTTTTGGCGGTTTCTTTGTCTTTTTTTCCTTTTTGTGCCTGCACATCTGTTTCATGGATTGTAAAAACCACTGTAAGTGCAATACCCGCAAGGAGTTTCATGTTCTTCATCATATATTTCCGGAATTTTTCGAATCGGAAATATACGCAAAACCGGGGACGAAAAGTGCTGATTATTTCAGATGACTCACTTTCAATCAGTTTAAGGACGTCTGTACACAACAATCAAGAGGAAGATTGCATTCGGTTTCAATTCTTTTCCGGGAAACCGGCGAAACAAACCTCAGGAATAAATGAGAAAGTTATTTTCCCTGGATCGTAGTGACATTTTTCATCTCCAGTGGAATGGTCATGCCATCGGGCACCTGTGGATTGGGTGAAATGGTGAGGCTTCCGCCAATGTCGTCTGTAAAGGTTGCATTTACTACCCATCCGGTTTTGATTTCGACCGTGAGGGTTCCGGATCTTTCACCTTCAATGAAATACAGCACTTCCATACCGCCCATGTCGGCGCGTTCCTGTTCGGGATTTACCGACACCGGGCCCTTCACATCAATCACAGCCTGATCGCCGGTAACTGATTTCAGGGTGTAGGTGTTTTTAATCACCAAAGGGAAACCTGTATTTGAATTCTGTTCACGCGTCCAGGTATCACCCACTTTCACGGGCGTGTCTGGAAAGATGTGCGTGATGCCTTCCACATTGTTGCTAAAACCGCTGTCGCCAAATCCGGAAGAGAGCACAGCGCTCATTTCATTGGGATTCTCTTCGCTGCCGCCTGTGATTTCAGCAATCATTTCTTCGAGGCCCATCAATTCCATCACTTCTCCTTTTTGAGAAATCCGGGCATCAAATTCTTTGTCAATCACCTGAGATAATGTGGCCGAAAATGGATCAACCACCTCAAGCGAAGATGTATCTGAATTGATAATCTGGGAACTTCCCATTTCAGAAGACTCTATGCCAATCTGACTATACCAAACAGTGTAGACGTTTGATTTATCCCCTTTTTCTTTGAGTTTGTAGTTAGTGGTATTGGTCACTTTTGAATCGATCTCCCGTACCTGACCCATCATGGTTTGTTTGGTTTGACCAACGATGGTCATTGTCTGAGAATAGGTTTTTCCGGCTTCAAGCTGAAATTTGAATTCCACTTTTTTAGGTTGGGTAAAACCGAGGGTAATAATTACGAGTCCGGAGAGCAGTGTTGTTCGCATAGCGTTGGTTTGGTTGCCAAATTAAAGCAAAATATTTTGGTTTTGGATTAGTGGAAAAGTAAAAGCACCGACCTCATCGATCGGTGCTCTAACTTATCATGCGACAATTAGCGCGTCAAAGCCAAACGAAGGCCGGCATTGATAAAAAAGGTATTGGCTTTAAATCCATCCCAGGTCGTAATCGGTCCACCTCTTACATCAGCTAAATTGGTAAGACCAAATTCATAACCAAGGTCAATAAAGAATACAGATACATCTAAGCCCAAACCGAAACTCGCTCCCCAATTGGTATTGTTCCAATCTACTTCGTCCTCCCTTAAACCATCAGAGTAACCACTCTTCGTGAGAAACATCAAGGATGGTCCGGCAAAGAACCTTCCGTTTATTGTAGGCTCTGTTGTTGGATCAACAAAACGAACCCCGACCAATAGCGGAATATACACTCCCTGAATATCCTGATCGTAACTTAGGTTGTCAGCGGTGGTGAATTCCGTAGATCGGGAAAAATAAGCGATACCGGGTTGTAAGAAAAATCTGTTTCCGATGAGCAGATTCGCACCAAACTGATATCCCGGTTGTGCACGGGTTGATTCGCCGTCACGGGTTTCGGAGACACTGCTGAAATTAACGCCTGCAAACGGACGAATTTCCAATTGCGCTGATGCGAGCATCGATGTGCATATGGCTAAAACTAAGAGACTGATTTTTTTCATGATGAACATAGTTTATGTTTCTGGTGCGCAAGCAAATTAGAATCCACCTTTTTTTACCGGAACATAGAACGCTCAGGGGGGTGAGAATGAAAGTTATTCCTTCCCTCTTGGGGTCACCTGAAAATAGCTGATTTCCTTTGAAGATGCTGAATGCCTGTTAGATTTCGATTTCCACCTGGTTTCGCAGCAGGTCTTCCATCGTCTCTCTTCTGGCAATCAGATGTGCTTTGCCGCGGTGTATCAATACCTCGGCCGGTCTGAATCGACTGTTGTAATTGTTGCTCATGGTGTAGCAATAAGCCCCCGCATTGTGAAATGCCAGTACATCACCCTCCCTGATTTCTTCAATCTGCCGGTCACTAGCGAAGGTGTCGGTCTCGCAGATGTAACCAACCACTGTGTAAATCCGCAATTTCCCCTGTGGATTGGTCACGTTGGAGATGTGGTGGTAGGCATCGTAAAACATCGGTCGAATCAGGTGATTTAAGCCGGTGTTGACCTGTGCAAATACTGTGGCAGTGGTCTGTTTCATGGCGTTGACCTCACAGAGAAAAAATCCGGATTCGCTGACGAGAAACTTACCTGGCTCAAACTCAATTTGCAGGTCCCGCCCATAGGTTTTGCAAAATTTAGAAAACATGGTCGTCATTTTCGCGCCCAGCTCTTCAATATCTGTGCTGATGTCATTTGGTTTGTAAGCCACCTTAAATCCGCTTCCGAAATCAATGTATTTCAATTCTTTAAAATCGGCGGCTACATTGAGCAGGAGTTCCGCTCCGCGCAGAAACACGTCTACGTCGAGGATGTCGCTGCCCGTATGCATGTGCAGGCCTTCCACATGGACTCCCAGGCTTTTCACAAGGCGTTCGAGATGGCGTGTTTGGTGGATACTTACGCCAAATTTTGAGTCGATGTGCCCCACAGAAATTTTGCTGTGTCCACCCGCGTTGATGTGCGGATTGAGCCGTATGCAAACGGGATACTTTTTCCCGTAAAGGGCACCAAACTGCTCCAGAATACCGAGATTGTCAATGTTGATACGCACGCCCAATTCCACAGCTTCGGAAATTTCGCTGATCGACACGCCATTCGGGGTAAAGATGATATCGTGGGGTTCAAATCCAGCGCGAATACCCAGATGCACTTCCTGAATTGAAACGGTGTCGAGTCCGCTGCCCAAACTTTTGAAAAACCGCATTACATTGATGTTGTTCAGGGCTTTGCAGGCGTAATTGACCTTGACCCGCGATCCCTTGAATGCATTTGTCAATCGCTGGTACTGGGCTTCCATTTTTGCAGTGTTGTAAACATAGAGCGGTGCTCCGAATTCCTGCACAAGGGCAGTAGCATCGAGTTCGGAAAGGAGCGAAGATTGTGGTAAGTCGGCCATGGAATTTTTTATCAGAGCGCGAAATTACACCTATTGTTTCAGATTGACGTCCGGGAAAGCTGTTGTATTGTATGCTTTTGCAATATTTCCAGAAAAAGGAACGTTTGCGCATGAATAACCTGATTTATTCAGGCATTCGCTGCTTCGGCGGCTCGCTCACCCGATCGCAGCGCGGCTTCTATGGAACCGTTGAGCAGGTAGTCTCCCGCCAAAAAAATGTGGGAATTAAAGCGGGTTTCATCTGCATTCAGGTCGTAGCGGGGTGTTTCGACCACAGGAAGCGCTCCGGGTATACGATAGGATTTAAGGTGCTGCAAGCTGTTTGAAGGAACTTTCAGCAGTTCAGACAGTGAATGCCCCACAGCCTTATTGGTGCTTTCCACACCGTCCCGCACAGTTACCGACCAGAGTGATTTGCCGGAAGGTGCGCATCCCGGCTGCACTTCATCGTGGCGGCAATAGTTGTTTATTGGACTATTCTTTCGCGCATCCAGTCCAATGGTTTTTTGCTGAGGTGGGAGGTCAGCGCTTCCGCTAAAATACATGGTAGTTGTTGAGCGATATTTCTGTTGGAGTATCGCTTTCGCGAAAAAAGGCGAAGGCTCACAGGCGATGATGAGGTTTTGGAATGGAATCTCTTGTCCGGATTTTAATCTGACGAGCGACTCGTCTCTCGAAATACTGTCTACCAGAGACCCATATTGTATGGTTGTATTGCTCAATCGGGCGAATAATTGATCAGGGAGAGCTTGCATCCCTTTTGCCGGAAGGCAGGCGGAACCCAGGGAAAAATTGCGGAATACGAAACGAAACATGGAAGCCGGGGTTTCGAGCTTCCGCTCCAGAAATATCCCTCCGAAAAAAGGCACGAAAAAATTGTTGATGATTTTTTCCGAAAATCCGTGGTTGACCAGATATTGATAGGTGGTCAGCCTATCGGGTTGAAACATTTCTTCGGGCGATTTGGCTTTGAGCGAGCGCGTGAGTTGAAAGATTTTCCATTTGTCTGAAAGACTTCCGGCACCAGATAAGAGCGTGTGAAAAGTCAGGGAAGGGTCGCGCAGGGGGTCGCCTAATCGGAAACTGCCATGATCATCCGTTATTTTGGCTCCGGATGAAAAGTGTCCAAGTTGAAGCGCCTGAAAATCAAAAATTTCATTCGCTTTTTCGTAAGCGGATAAGAGAACCTGAAATCCGTGGTCGAGCAGAAATCCATCCACCTGATCTGTTTTTACCCTGCCACCCACACGGTCGCTGCCTTCGAGGATCAACACTTTTTTTCCCGCTGCTTCGCAATGCAGGGCAGCTGAAAGGCCGGAGAGGCCGGCGCCGATGATGGTTACGTCGTTTTGCATAGGGTCGTTGGAATGCGGAGTTGGGAATTCGGAGTTGGGAATTTTAAGTTGGGAACCGACTGAAGGGAGCTCACTGACCGAAGGGAAGTAATGTGGAATTTGACATACAACATTTAATTCGACTCTAGGGTTTTTGCCCTTTTGGGTTGAGAAATTCGTCGGTGAAATGGGTTTTGGATTTGGGTTTGGAAAATTTGTCGGAGTTGAAGGTTTGGCTTTGTCCTTTGGGAATGCTGAGGCTTTCCCAATTGTCGCCGTGGATTATTTTTCCGATGTGTACCAACTGACCGACGTGGTAGGCGTAGTGGCATAGTTGTCGGTTTATGGCATCGGTGATTGTGTGACCCTGATTGCGTATGTACACGAGCCGCTCCGCGTCTTCCGATGAAATGTTGTCGAGGGCCTCAAACAAAACTTTCCAGCCATCATGCCACCAGGCCATAATTTCTTCAATCGATTCACCATGCGTTTCGAATTCTGCATCGCGGTCGCGCCAGACTTTTTCACCGTCTTCGGTGAGGAAATTGGTCCATCGCGAAAGCATATTTCCGGACAGGTGTTTAACGAGTGTCGCAGCGCTATTGCAGCCATTGTTGGATTGCCAGTGAAGAGCGTTTTCGTCCAGCCTTTCGAGGGTTTTTTGACCCAGCATTTTATAAAATTCAAATTGCTTGCGGGCGCTGGAAATGTAGTTGGTAAAAGTGGTCTCTGAATTCATTTTTTCAGGTTAAGAGGAATTGAATCTGCAATTTTACTAAACAAGGCAAATGTATAACGCAACTTTCGATAACGTTTTAACTTCATTTTAAATCTGCCAGATATTTTTTTAAAAAAAACACCGGAACTTTCAGGCTCCGGTGTTATGACTATTTTATGCGATTTAAAGTTTACAGTTTGATCATGATTTTTTTATCCTGAAATTGTAGGTCACCTGATTGAACATGGACTGTATAACTTCCAACGGCAAGTGCGGAAATATCTATTCCCTGATTTAAACCCTCACTGTTCAGGAAAGCTTTTTGCATCAGCAGGCGACCCTGAAGATCAAAGATATTGACGCTCCAACGTGAAGCCTCTTTGCCTGGAGAATGAATGAGAATTGTCAGTATATCGCTCACGGGATTCGGAAACAGGATCATTGAAAAAGCATTAATCTGATCGACAGATTCTATTCCAGTTGTCTCATTACATGATGTACTAACAGTGGCACCGTCGGTGATACACAAATTTCTAATTCCACCTGTAAGATATCTTTCATAGCCAGGTATAGGACTATTTCCGTGTTGTATATGTGTGAGATTTTCAATTGAACTACTGATGGCAAAGCAACATTGATCTATCAGCGCGCCGTTGGTCTTATTTACAGTGAGTTGCCCAAACCCATCACCGAAATTTTCCAGTTTTACGGAGACATTCCTTGGTAGGATGTTTACCACATTCCAGGGAAGATCAACTGAACATGCTTCAGTGATAGCACCATCGTCATTAATCTTTACATGCACTGACGTTGTAGTACCTACACTTATTAGCTCCATTACGATTCCATCCTGTTCAGAATTTACAAATTCTGGATTGTCGTAATCAAATGGATATACAAGGTTGGTGAGTGGAATTTGATTACCTGCTGTCAAACCAAGGACAGTGTGATAGAATGCACCAGGACCGAAGGACGTATTTCCATCATCGATTCTCATGTCAAATTCAACCGCCCAGATATCAGATAGCGCCGGAATAGTCCGGTAAAGCCTCATATCGTGCCCACCACCACTCAGCTGGTACATTTTTAACCTATTGTTATCTATAAACAGGAGCCCCGGACCTGGGTGTTCAGGAACATCGGGAAGGTTCTCTCCTCCTTCGATGAGAGTCCAGTCTGCGGGGTTTTCATACATATTCTCGTAAGTGCAGGTTTGCCCCGCCAGATTTAAGCTGACTAAAAGAATGAATATACAGCTGTTTAAAATTATGCGTAAAGTTGTTTTCATAGGTAAAATTTAGTTCGCTGCTAAGTTATCGTTATGCTTCGGGCTGTTTTTTATCGGTTCCGTGATTTACAATATTTTAAATGTCGGGAAAGGCCAAAAACATCCACCTGGTCGATTTGTCACTAGTTACACAAGATCTCTCCAGGGACAGCCTCAGAGCAAAGATGATACCAAATGAAATCGATTATATCCTCTTAATCATGCATTTTGTCACGATGTCTTATCAAACCGAAATGAAAAGTTTAATTTTCTGTTACATTTGAACCATTACTTCACACCATTCGATATTATGAAAAATTGTCACTTTGCCTGGGCTGCTTACTTGTTTCTATTCCTGTTTATAACAGCATGCCAGGAAGAGCCGGCCGAAACAAACGCCGCCCCGGCACCTACGGAGGAATTCGCATACATGACCGAGCAGTTTGCGGATGTCAAGATCATTCGGTATCAGATTCCGGCCTGGGAAGAACTTTCATTGGACAATAAAAAACTCGCTTTTTTTTTGGCGCAAGCCGGATTGTCTTCGCGTGATATCATTTACGACCAGAATTACCGCCACAATCTGACCATTCGCCGGGCGCTTGAAAAGGTTTTTCGCGATTACAAAGGAGATAAAACCTCAGAGGATTGGAAGGCGTTTGAGGTTTATTTGAAGCGCATCTGGTTTTCAAATGGCATTCACCACCATTATTCGTATGATAAATTCACACCCGGATTCTCCCGTGAATTTTTGACATCGGCTCTTTCGGAAACGGGCGCTATCCTGACCGATGAGGTGCTCACTGTGATTTTTGACCCCACCGTCGATGCCAAAAAAGTTTCGAAAGAAAAAGGTGTCGATTTGGTGGAAGCCAGTGCCGTTAATTTTTACGGCCCCGAACTGACCCAAAAGGAAGTGGAGAATTTTTATAAAAAGATGGCTGATAAAGGCGACCAAAAGCGACCTGTGTCCTATGGGTTAAACAGCAAACTGATCAAAAACGACAATGATCAAATAGAAGAAATGGTTTACAAAGTTGGCGGCCTTTATGGTTCGGCTTTGGAACAAACAATTAATTGGCTTGAAAAAGCGGTGGGAGTGGCCGAAAATGAACAGCAGCGCGAGGGGCTCAAACTTCTGATTGAGTATTACAAAACCGGCGATCTGAAAACCTGGGATGCCTACAATATAGCCTGGGTGAATGATACCACGAGCACTGTGGATTACATTCAGGGATTTGTGGAAGTGTACAACGATCCCCTTGGCTACCGCGGTTCTTATGAGAGCATTGTGCAGATACGCGATTTGGATGCTTCCGCAAAAATGAAAGTACTCGCTGAAAATGCCCAGTATTTTGAAGACAATTCACCCATTGCCGACAACCACAAAAAGGCATCCGTTGTGGGTATCAGCTACAATTTTATCAATGTCGCCAGCGAAGCCGGTGACGCCTCACCATCCACGCCGATTGGCGTGAACCTGCCCAACGCCAATTGGATTCGGACCGAACATGGATCTAAATCCATCAGCCTCGGAAATATTGTTTCCGCCTATGAAAAAGCCGGAACAGGTGGGTTTTTGGAAGAATTCAGCCATGATACCACTGAGATCCGACTTTCGGAAAAACATGCGAAAGTTTCTGATAAACTTTTTACAGCCCTGCACGAGGTGATCGGCCATGCCAGCGGAAAAATCAATGATGGTGTTGGTACGCCAAAGCAAACCCTGAAAAATTACGCTTCGACCATCGAGGAGGCGCGCGCAGATCTGGTGGCGCTGTATTATTTGCCCGACCAGAAACTCGTGGAAATGGGCGTGATGGACGATGTGGAAGTGGGTCGGTACGCCTATGATAACTACATCAAAAACGGCCTCATGTTGCAAATGCGACGCGTCGAGCCTGGCAACAACATCGAGGAAGACCACATGCGAAACCGGCAACTGGTTGCTGCCTGGGCTTTTGAAAAAGGTGCTCCCAACAATGTGATTTCTAAAATAAACCGGGATGGAAAAACATATTTTGAAATCAATGATTACGACAAGTTGCGCACGATTTTCGGAGATTTGTTGAAAGAAACACAGCGCATCACTTCGGAAGGTGATTTTGAAGCGGCGCAGGCCCTTGTTGAGGACTACGGCGTAAAAGTCGATCCGGTGGTTCATGCAGAGGTCCTCGAACGCTCAGCACAGTTCAAAAGCGCTCCCTACGGTGGATTTATCAATCCCAACCTGGTGGCTGTGGAAGAAGATGGTGTGATCACGGATGTGAAGGTGGAATACCCGGATGATTTTGCGAAGCAGATGTTGGATTATGGAGAGCGGTACGGATTTCTTGGTGGAGGTTACTAGTTATTAGTTTTTAGTTTTTGGTTTTTAGAGGGTGGAAATGTCGTTGGTAAAAACGGTCTCTGAATCCATTTCTTAAAGATAAAAAGAAGCTTACCTTCCTATTTTAGTATGCCCTGAAATAGTAAATCGCAAGATTCTATAATATAATACGTTCGCGTTGAAATAAGATCAGATTTCCTTTCTAGAGTAAAAGCACCGGAACCATCAGGCTCCGGTGGTGATAAGATTTTACGGAATCGAAAAATTACTGCTTAATGAGGACTTTTTGATCACTAAATTCTCCATCAGCGTTTTGAACCAGGATCGCATAACTTCCAACAGGGAGACTCGAAATATCTATTCTTTGGTGCAATCCGTCACCGTTTACAAAGAATTTCTGCATTAAAAGGCGGCCTTGCATATCGAAAATGTGAACGTTCCAATTTGTAGCTGCCTTGCCGGAAGAATGAATTTGAATCGTAAGTATGTCGTTCACAGGATTGGGAAATATGTCCATTGAAAAAGGTTCATTTCCGGCTACAAATTCTTCACTCTGGCCATCAACACATGATAAATTCACTGTGGAACCATCGGTAATACAAAGATTGCCAATGCCTCCTGTAACATATCTTGCCCAGCCAGGTATGGGACTATTTCCATGTTGAATATGGGTAAGATTATCGAAGTTATTGTCAATGGAAAAGCAGCATTGACCGATCAGGTCACCATTCGTTTTTTTAACTGTGAGTTGTCCAAATCCATTCCCGAAATTTTCTAATCTTATTGAACCATTGCGCGGAATGATGTTAGCCAGATTCCAGGGAAGTACAACTGAACAGGCATCAGTGATATTGCCATTATCATTAATGAACACATGAACCGAGGAAGTCGAACCTACACTTCTTAGCTCGACAACTATTCCGTCCTGTTCAGAATTTATAAATTGGGGATTATCGTAATCGAAAGGAAAAACAAGATTCGTTAACGGAATTTGATTTCCTACAGTTAATGCCAGTAAGGTATGCCAAAATGCACCCGGAGAGAAGAATGGATTGGCATCAACTATACGCATGTCAAATTCAACAGTCCAGGTTCCGGAAAGCGCAGGTATAGTCCGGTAGATTCTCTTGTCGTGGCCACCACCACTCAACCTGTGCATTTTCACCCTGTTGTTATCTACAAATATATTTCCCGGTCCGGGATGCTGAGGCAGGTTGGGGAGATTTTCTCCGGTATGCCACAAAGTCCAGGCCTCCGGGTCTTCATACAAAGTGTCGTAGGTGCAGGTTTGACCTGAAAGATTTGTACTGAAAAGAATAAATAAACAGCAAATGCAGGTTAATTGAGGTGTTGTTTTCATGGGTTAAGATATTGATTGGGTGCTAATATAACCATTGCTGTCGAAAAGTTCTCTCAATACGCACAATATTAATGCTATAGTAATATTCACATACATTATGTTTGATAGTTCCGGAATACGACATATATCAGGCCAGGCACTTCGGGATTGGCCAATGACAGCGTGGCTAAAAATGATTTCTTTTTTTAACCATCCTATGTCAGAGGAGTGTTACTGAATCTTATAATTGATCCCAACAGTCCATAGGGCCGCACTAAATCTCTGGGTGGCGACATCGAGGGTTGGACTTATACCCTGATAATATTTGACCATGGTGTTGAGCTGTAAAAGATCATTTTCGTAGATTGTATAGCCAAGGCCGACGATGCCTCCAAAGCCCATAGTCATTGTGTTTTCCGAGAGATTCCGGGGATAGAATATTTCGCAACCGTCTATGGGTTCGGGATATTCCTGTTTGGCGCTTATGTTGAAATTCATATATACCCCAGCGCTCACCAGCACCTTTTCTATTCGATAGTTAGCCAGCAAGGGAATGCTCAAATAATCCAATTTCCCCGTCAACTGATTTTTGACTCCCTCTTCAAAAATGTAACAAGTCTCATGTTTGTAACCGAGCCTTAAATAATGAAGTCCGGATGTCAGATAGAGTCTATCGCTGAAATGATAATTGAAATTGAGTCCGGCAAAATAGGTGTTTCTCCTGTTTTCCAAATCCATGGCATCGTACTGTGAATTCAATGAAGAAATAAAACCGATTTCGCTGCCGAGGGATATTTTTTGTGAAAACACAGTGGTTGATGACATCAGGATTGTCAGAATAATAAAAGTAAATCTTCTCATAAAGGTCTTTCGATCTGTTGCCTCATTGTGCATCAGAGCATGTCTGATAGTTCTCCAAAGTTAGTCCATAATTATTATTTTTTCAGTGGCGATTACGCTATCATCTTGTATCAACCGAATGTAATACAAGCCACGCGGTAAATCATCTCCTGAAAGTGTATAAGTCTGACCCGAGATGTTTTCGATTTCTTTTACAGATTTACCGTAATTGTTCATGATTGTGAGTGTCGCATTGCGCAAAAGAATATTTGCCTCTATGGTAGTCTGCAATGAAAACGGATTGGGGTAAATTGAAATTATATTCGTATTTAAAACCTCTGTAAGGCCGGTGGTACATTGATAGGGGGAAGGCTGATAATCATATGCTGTAATAAAATTGGGTAAACCAAAGGAGGTCATCCTGCCCCCGAGATATATTGCGGAATCAATATAGTTACAGGAAGGACAGGAACTATTCGGATTGTCAATCACGGATAAATAAAGTTTTGCGCTTCTGGAAATATAAATCTTCCCATCCGGACCCAGTTGGTGATGGCGCCAGGAATCCGGTCCATTTTGAATAATATACGTTTTAGAAGCAATGATGTCAGACAGGTCGCCGGCATTTAAGTCGTATTGAAACATTTCCCCAAATCCAGCAGTGGAAAAATAGAGTTTAGAATTATCTGGAGAAAAAGATGCACCCCATTCCCGCCCGCCCGTGGAAAGAATCTGTTCGTTGGATACGATTCCCGTTGAAGCATCAAAATCGAGCAGCAAGGTTTTTCCAAAATTTTGTGCATTGGGAATGGCATAGGCGATTTTTTGTCCATTGGGTGAAGCAACCATTTGGCCACCCCATCCCTGAGGATCTATGGTTCCCGTGTTGGAAATTACGGTGTCAATAATGCCAGTACCTGTTAACCGGAAAGAGTAAAAAGCATCCGAATTGTATTTATGGGTTACTATCCAGTAATCTGTGCCATTGCAATGTTTGATCCCAATTAGTTTTTCGGAAACATTGTCCAATAGTTCGATATTTTTTTCAATTACGGCACCCAACCCGTCCTGTAGATTCATATTAACCACAGAATACCGCAATCCATTTTGGAAATTATTTTCGGATCCATCTGTGGTAAAAACAACATATATATGTGTGCTGTTTGGCAGGGGGACAATTAAAGCGGACTGGGTTGAAGAACTGTGTCCCATGAGATTATTTCCATTGGCCATTGTCTGGTGTAGGCTATTCCAGATTTTCATTCCATTGGTATAAAACAGGAGATTACCGGCAATGTCACTTATTGATGAACTTCCCTCGTTCCACTGAAGAGGCAAAGGGAAATTTGTCTGCCCCTCGAACAGAGGCGTCGGTGGTGTGGTGTTGAAATCAAGTCCGGCCTGATTACCGAAATACCAATTGTTGCCTTGATTTTGTCCAAATGAAGCAGTGGTGAATAGAATTGTAAGACTAATCAGAAATGATTTCATAATGATGGCTGTTTTTGGGGTGTAAATTGGTTATTTGCGCGGGGATTTTTATCTATCCACCACAAAAAGGAGTATTTGCGATCGTGTTCAGTCAATTACGGTGAAAGATAATAACTTACTTTGAATTTTCAAATGTGGACAACTGTTATTGTAAAATCTTGAGGCCTTTTTGCGATTGACATTGAAAATCCAGACATATAGACATTCCACCCCCTGGACATGGCAATTTATTATACTCTAAGTCCTTACTAAATCAGCTGCCTGCGTTAGGTCTGTCGCTAAGATGGCTTCCTTTATCTTTTGGAAAAATTTATTTTTAATACTTCCATTTATTGGCCAAAGCCACCAGACTCAGCATCACCGGTACTTCCACCAATACACCAACTACTGTCACCAAAGCCGCCGGACTGTGAAGTCCAAACAGCGCAATGGCAACGGCTACTGCAAGCTCAAAGAAATTGCTGGTTCCAATCATGGCTGCCGGCGCACAGATGGCATGTGACAGTTTGAGTTTTCTCCCTGCAAACCAGGTCAGGAAGAAAATGAAATAAGATTGAATAATCAGTGGAACTGCAACCAATAAAATAATCAGCGGATTTTCCAAAATGGTGGAACCCTGAAACGCAAAAAGCAGAATGAGTGTAAGCAAAAGTGCGATGATACTCACAGGCTTCAATCGGGTCAGAAATACGGTTTTAAACCAATTTTCCCCGTGTTTTTTAACCAGTATTGTATTGGTAATGACGCCTGCCACCAAAGGCACCACCACAAAAATCAGCACGGATGCGATCAGGGTATTGTAAGGGATGAAAACGTCTGTAATTCCCAATAAGAATCCCACCAATGGCACAAAGGCTACAAGGATAATCAGATCATTCACAGAAACCTGAACCAAAGTATAATTGGGATCTCCATCGGTGAGGTAGGACCATACAAAGACCATCGCTGTGCACGGAGCCACGCCAAGGAGAATGGCTCCGGCGATATATTCTCCTGCCAGCTCCGGCTCAATCCATGCCGAATAAAGGTGCTCAAAAAATATCCATGCAAAAAACGCCATGGTAAAAGGTTTGATCAACCAGTTGACCACGACTGTTAGAATGAGTCCTTTGGGTGCTTTGCCTACATTCCTGATACTGCTGAAATCTATTTGAAGCATCATCGGGTAAATCATCAACCATATCAGGATGGCTATCGGAATATTGACCCGATAGATTTCCATATCGGACAGCACCTGCATGCTGTCCACGGCCACTTGCCCGATACCGATGCCCACAGCGATACACAAGGCTACCCACACACTGAGATAGCGTTCAAAAAATGGAATTCTTTTTTGACTGATCGACATCAAATATTGATTTTTGAAAACACGAATAATAATTCCGTTGCAATTTGCAGACTGCGCTCCCGGTATTTTTCGGCTTGCTGCGGTGTGCCGTCATAAGATTTAGGATCATCATAAGTAATCGGAATGCGCTTTTCTGCTCCCGTAATAAATGGACAGCCATCATCCGCCTGAGAGCAGGTCATAATGGCTACAAACTCCCCAACCGGATTAAAAGGATGATTGTAGATTTTGGAAAACCCAATTACCGGATGCGCATTTTCGCCATATTTAATGGCATATACAGGATTGGATCCTTTACAAATAGTCGCAATTTCGAATCCCTGCTCTTTCAATATTTCACCCACAAATGGAAATAGCGCTGTGGCTTCTGTACCACCTGAATAGGTGACTACATTCGAAATACCAAAATGCACAGCCATTGCCTGAGCCCATACCTGCGACAGGTGACTCCTGCGGGAATTGTGTGTACAAATGAAATTTACACGCACTGCTTGGTCCTGATCAACCTTTCCTTGAATGTAGTCGATCAAAGGTTGTTATACTTTCTTTCTTTCAGCCGTGATGGAATGCACATCCAGGCTGTTTATTATATCTTTTATTTTGGTAAAAATATGTTCTTTCACCAGTCAATTTTAACACGTTGAACAATGATCGGGATCCAACCCATCAAACATTTCGAGCAATATATTCTTGATATAGAGCCACTTTTCCGGATTAATGCAATAATTTACCGAAACACCTTCCACAGTGCCCTGAATGATACCACTGTTTTTGAGTTCCCTTAAATGCTGACTGATGGTAGCCTGGGCCAGACCCAAATCACCCACAAGTGTGGTGTTGCAGCAGGTGTTTGATTTCAACAAATACTGAATGATGGCAATACGGGCGGGATGTGCCAGCACTTTGGCATACGCCGCTATTTCATTTTGTTCGGTATTGAATAATTCTGATCGTGTAACTCCCATAAACTGACGGTTTCGGTTTGTAAATTTTTATAGAATTTCAATAAAGCGGGCGTATCATTTTCTTCAGAAAGCATTGGTGAGTGCTTTTATCATGCTTTGGGTTGTAATTTACATTGCAATATTACGATATATACATGGCACAACCAAGTTGAGATTGCGCTTTGAAAAATATCCTATAGTGCGTATTTGGAAGTTATCTTGATGCCCGTATTGTGATATTCCTGAGATTTTGATTCCCTGTTCCAGGTGATTAATGTTTGCATTTAACAGATTGGAAATAGATGAATGTGCTGCTTTGCCAAAGTTCAAAACTTTGGCAAAGCTTTGAGGAGAAAAATCCTATTATACAAGCCAGTTGAAAAATCGCGTGATTTTAAACTGCTTTTCCAACAAGGACGATGCAACCATTTTATCTGCACCCGCATCACTACCTTAGTACTCATAATTACGGAAAGGTTGTAAAGATACATGGATGATAAATCGCTGGCAGAAGCGTGCGTGAATGGTGACTATCGCGCCCAAAAAAAACTTTATCATCTGTATGCGCCGCAGATGATGGGGATCTGTATGCGTTACAGTGCCGATACAGCCGATGCTGAAGACATTCTTCAGGAGGGTTTCATCAAGGTGTATGGCCACATCAGCTCCTATTCGGGGACAGGACCTCTGGGTGCCTGGATGAGGCGAATCATGATCAATACCGCCCTGCAGCGTTACCGCGAAAATAAAAACATGCGGGTGGTTAGACTGGAGGATAGCTCAGTGCATTTGCAGGAAGTGAGCGACGACGTGCTCTGCAGCATGAGTGCCGACGAACTCATCATCAAAATTCAGCGTTTGCCGGTCGGTTTCAGGACCGTATTTAATTTATATGCAATTGAAGGTTACAAACACTTTGAAATAGCTGAACTCTTGGGTATTAGCGAAGGAACGAGCAAATCACAGTACAGCCGCAGCAAGGCCTTGCTGAGAGAAATGATTGAAAACGAAAACAAAATTGGTGAAAGGGCAATCGGAAAATAGAGATTTGAAAAAGAAGTTTGCCGATTTCACTTATCCGGTGAATGATGCCAACTGGGATGCCATTTCCGCGCGTTTGCACGCAGGAAGCGGAAGCGGCTTTTTGGGAGATAAATTTTCCAATTCCACTATCCAACCATCAGCCGCTGCGTGGAGCAATATCTCAGCGGTTATTCAGCCAGCGCATCGAAGGCGGCCGGTGGCGTGGTGGTTTGCTGCGGCTGCATCTTTTGCGCTATTGATGTATGTCGGTTACACAGTTTTTTACCCTGTCGGTAATCGATCTGAACTTGCTCAGGAAAAAACAACAAAGGAGCAACAGATAGAATCGGGAAAACCTGCTGATGCGGATAAAATGCTTTCCGGAAAAAATTCCTCAAACACGATATCTGATTCTTCACCTGCAACGAACACCACGATAAGGGATGCGGACGCCAAAAAAGAAAAACAAACAAAAGACATTGGGACAAAAACGGAAAATGATGCTTTGCCGCCAACAGAACCTGGGAATCCTTTAATCGCGAACAGAGAAACCGTGCCTGGAGACGAAAACAGGACAATTGCCATCGTACATGTTCCGGAAGAAGAAAATCCGGAAAACACCAATTTTTCCGAAAGGGCAGTAGCCATGATAAAAATGGCACAAAGAAATCCGCAAATTCATAGACATTTCGCCGAGGGCGTATTGATAGCACAGAAGAGTGATATCGCTTTCGCAAAAGAAAAAATCGAAGAAAAACATAAAAAAAACACGGGTTTCTATGACGGCACTGAAACGTCTCCACCCCGGGACTTTTCGCTTTGGGCGGGTTCGCAATTTGCTCTGGCCAGTTCTATAGTTGAAAATAATTCGGACAGGAGTGAGAATTTTCAAAGTGGAAATAACAGTCCTGCTGCGGGTATCGCTCTAAACAACAACTATTCACCTCCAATTTATTACGGCGTAAACGGAGAGATTAAGTTTTGGAACCGTACGTCGGTGGGAGTGGGATTGGGCTATCTGCGCATGCAATCCGGAACTTCGTATTATTTTGGCAATGATGAACAGGTTGTGGAGGAAAAAAGCTACAATTATTTATCCGTCCCCGTTTATCTGAAATTCAATTTTATTGAAAAACCAAAATTCGCCGCTTACACCTCTTTGGGCCATGCTTTTGATTTGATGGTCGGGCAAAAGGTTTTATCAGAAACTTTTCAAAATTCGCAACTAACTCAATCCAGTACAGACAGGAATGTAAACCAGGGCAATCAGGCCAATATGTATATGGGTTTGGGGACGAATTTTAAATTCAACAAATATCTGGGCATTTTTGCGGAAGCATCTCTTATGAATTATTATTTCATGAGCAATGATAACTTTTACAGTCAACAAAACTACTGGCCGGCATTGAGATTTGGCTTATTGATTTCATTTGAATAGTTTCTAAGTGCAACCCTTTTGCGTGCAAATGCATCTAAATATAAAAACAACCTTACTACCATGAAAAATTTTAAGTTTTTACTCGCAGGTGTTGTGCTCATTGCCGGATTCAATTCCTGTCTGGACAAATACACGGAAACTTTTATGGCCAATGTGCCGGTATATATGGCCCTGGAAGAATGGAGGGCCCTTGATATTGTAGCTGAAAGTTCGCGCCAGATACAGGAAGCAGGAAAAATTTATATTTATCAGGACTACCTTTTTATTGTAGACCGCGGTAGTGGAATTCATATTGTCAACAATGCCAACCCTGCTTCACCTCAGAATATTGCTTTCCTCCCCGTGCTGGGTTGCGTGGATGTGGCAGTGCGCAACAACGCACTTTATGTGGATTCGTTTCATGATTTGTTGTCGTTTAATATCAACGATCCGGCGAGTCCTGACCTGACCTGCAGAATTCCAAATGCGTTTGATTCGAATTTTTGGATTTTGGCTCCGGGCTTTAACGACAATCTGCCAATTGCCGGACTGACTTACAATACCGATATTATTGTAGGCTGGACGCAAACAGAAATATCGACACACATAGAAAGTCACCCTCACTGGGATATTTTGTTTGACGAAAGGTCCAGTCCGGGAACTGTCCTGGCCAATGTTTCCACCGGCGTTGGCGGCAGCATGGCCCAGTTTACCATCACCGACAGTTACCTTTACGTTCTTCGACCCTCATCTATCACATCTTTCAATCTGGATCAGAATCAATGTCCCGAACTGGGAACCGTTACTTCTGTGAGTTGGGAGGCGGAAACCATTTTCCCTTACAACAATCACCTCTTTCTTGGAACAACTTCGGGCATGATGATTTATCATTTAAACAATCCTGCCTCACCCGTATTCGTGAGCTCCATAGCCCACCTCACGGCCTGCGACCCCGTGGTGGTTCAGGATGACAGGGCCTATGTCACCATTCGATCCGGCAACAACTGCTGGGGGAATATAAACCAACTGATCGTAATCGACATCAGCAATTACAATGCGCCATTTACCCTGGCGGAATACGATCTCACCAATCCCCACGGGCTCGGCATCGACGGCAATACCTTGTTTATCTGCGATGGGAGTGCAGGCCTCAAAGTGTACAATGCGGAAGATGACATGGCCATTGCTGACAATATGATCGCGCATTATGACAACATCAATACGTATGATGTCATTCCATACAACAACGTGCTGATCATGTCAGCAAAAGAGGGAATATACCAGTATAATTACACTGACCCCCTCAATATTACCCAACTCAGCTTTATTCCGGTAAATTAATATCATGAAGAAACTGCTTTTTGCGCTGATCTTTGGTTTTTCTGCCTTTGTTCTGCATGGTCAGGATGGCAACGATATCATTTATCTAAAGGATGGTACCATTTACAAAGGAAACATTACAGAGTATATTCCGGATAAACAGGCCACAATCAAACTTTTGGACGACAGGATCATGATTGTGAAAGTGGATAATATCAAACGTATGTCAATCGGCAGCGATCAGATTATCCGGAAGAATTATGAATTAAAAAACAAGGGCTACTTTCACAATTCCTTGCTCGGACCGCAGTGGGGTAGAGGGGGGTACGGAAGAACGCATGAAGGATTTGTCTACAACATGGTGAATGGATACAGGATTAAGAACCACCACATGGGTCTTGGTCTTGGCATGGAGAGCCATCTGGGTAATTGGTATGCGCCTGTGTATGCTGATTACAGCTATCATATTCTGAAGAACCATATAAGTCCTGTAGTTGGGGTCAATGGTGGCTTTATGTTACCACTGAATAATGATACAGGCTCCCGATACAATTATACCGAAGGTTCATTTGTGGGTGGGAGGATTGGTGTTGTTGCCTACAGCAATCCGCATTTTGCGTTTATGTTCAATATTACCTACCGCTATATTCAGTTAAGCGGTGCAGAATATCCCGCTTTTTCACCCTGGGGGGAAACGTATGATGTGCGTGGTAAGGCCCAGCTACATCGGGTAGGGATTATGTTGGGATTTGTTATTAACTGAAGTTTTGCACAATAATTTCTCATCATATATTAACTTTTATTTATTTAATAAATAATGATTTGGCGTCAGGTCGAGTGATTTTTGAAGGAGCGCAGCGGATTCAAAAATTGAACTTAGCCGCAGGCGTTTTCATGACCGAAGGGAATAATCGAGACCCTTTCGAGATGAACATTCCACCGCTTCTCGATAAAATTTTCAACCTAAGAATCTGCTCACCTTGCTGCGCTGTGGTGGCATCTTCTAAGGTCGAAAATCACTCGAAGTGAACAAGTTATCGAAATGTCGAAATATGAAAATAAGAGTAAAAAAGGGTATGCGAAACTTGAGTTATTAATTGACTATTCTATTAAACTAAATGACATGAGAAAATTGATTTTGTCTCTATTTTTAGGACTTATGCTGACGGGATGTGATAAGGATGACGACAATCATTCCTGTTATGATTCTTCCCTGGTTCACAATGATGCATGTACCGCAGATTGCCCTGGATTTCTCGGTTGTGATGGGAAGACTTACTGCAATTCGTGTGAAGCAGCCCGGCTTGGCATTGGACCGGCTTAAATACATTTCTATATCTGGAATCACATGGAACCACCAAAAGATGACTTCATCCGAAATACAATATCTTCATCTGAAATTATTTGTACATGACAGCGTGCGGTCCTTTCATTTACTTGTATTAATAGTCTCATGGCTTATAAGAATAAAACAGCTGAAACAGAGGTAAACATTGCCGAATTCATCGAATCGTTTGTAGAAAAAGATGAAAAGAAAGCCGACAGCTACCGGTTAATCGAATTGATGCAAAAATGGTCTGGCTTTCCGCCAAAAATGTGGGGCCCATCGATCATCGGCTTTGGGACTTACCATTACAAATATGCCAGCGGCCATGAAGGGGATGCGCCCATGCTCGGATTTTCACCGCGAAAGGCTGCGTTTTCGCTCTATGTATATACGCAGAATGGCCAGAGTGAATCGCTCTTACCTGAACTGGGGAAGTACAAAATATCCAAAGCTTGTATTTATGTGAAAAAGCTTTCTGATATTGATATTGCAGTGCTTGAAAAGATTTGCAGAGATACGATGGCGTATCTCAATGAGCATCATACTTGTGGGGATAAGGTGTGTTAGGATATTTTGAAAATCAGCAATTTGCCGTGGCTTTTCAAAGTGGTCCGCCAGCTTACAAAATATAGAAGTAGAGATTTATCCGGCCCTCTTATTCATCCACCCATTATACGTCATTTCAAACTTGATTTCACCTTTTCCGTGTTTTCCAATTTCCTTCCAACCAGCCTTTCTGTAAAAAGTTTCTGCCCTGGTTTTCGGGTCTGTTCCCAACCAAACTGCTTTCGGAGTCTGTCTGAAATACCAATCCAGCATCGTATCGTGAAGTTGTTTGCCGATCCCCCGTTTTTCAAATTCCGGTTTTAAAAACAAAGCCCAAATATTGTTTTCTTTCAGGTCAACAATTGAAAAACCGACAATTTCATTGTCGATCTCGCACACCCAGCCTTTTCCTCTTTTCGTTATAAATTCGGCACAGAGTTCGTCGGTTACCAATTTGGGGTCGGACAAAACATTTTCTGTTACGGAGTTTCTGACAAGCTGAATTTCTTTGATGTCACCAATATGGGCTTCGCGAATGATCATTGTTGTTTAGTTGTGTTTGTCGCCCAGGTCTAAAACCGACCTGGCTATATTCGGCGGTTATTTTTTGAATTTACTCCATTCTGGCCGGATATCCATAATCCGAATCTTCAGGGATAAATCATAACTTCTGTCCCAATCTCCACCGCGGTATAAAGCTCGTCAATTTCCGCGTCTGTGACTGCGATACATCCCATCGTCCAGTCAGACCAGCGGTGAAACCTGCCAATGTATCCGTTCTTATTTCTGAGTCCGTGAATTTTAATGTCACCCCCGGGAGGTTGGCCCAGTCGTTTGGCGTTTTCAATATCGGCCTGATCGGGGTAGGAAATGCCTAAGTTCTTGTGGAAGCTACTATTTGGATTCTTGTCATTGATGATGTAAAGTCCTTCAGGTGTTTTTTGATCCCCTTCAACTTCTTTGTGTCCAATGGGTTGTCCGCCGAGTGCGATTTTATAAGTTTTGATGTGATGTCCATTGGAATAGGCCAGTAATTGTCGTTTTGATTTATACACGACCAGTTTGTCAATCGTTGTGTCAGCTGAGAGTCTGGGTTCCGGGTAAAAATAATAAATGGTTAATCCAATAAGGGAAAGGGAAATTGTGGACCAGATGAATTTACTAGTTGTCATGAAACCTCAACCATTGTTCTATCATAATAATGATATCTGAAAGATATCTTCTTTCAGATATAGGCTTTTCTTTCAGTTGAATGCTTTCAAGCTTCTTTTATTCGTTCCGTTTCATTTTCACTGGATTCTGTCGGGTGTCGAAGACATCAATAATTTCAATTTGGTTTTCCTGATAATTTATCCAATAAATAATTTTATAACTCTTAAACACCAAATATCTAAATTCTTCTTTCCGATCTTTGAGGAATTCTTCTACTTGTCCCGTTTTAGGATGAGATATTAAATTTTGTGTTTCATTGTAGATCCCATTAATCAGCTTTTTTGCAATTCTTGTTCCTGCTCTTTCGCGGTAATAGTCATAAATCTTTTTGAGTTCGTTTTCAGAAAACTCAGCCCAAAATATTTTCAGTCCCATTTGTCAATTTTGGATTTCAAATCACCGGATTCAGTTAGTCGTCCATTTTTTGAATCCTGCATTGATTGATCGATTCGGGCATTCAATTCTTCGATTGTCATTGGGGCTATCTCGTCCTGTTCGGATTTCAGCCCTTCATTCTTCATAATTTTTTCAAGTCGCGAAATGACATCCTCGCTTTGAACTTTTAAAAACTCCTGAATGAGTTTTAATTTTCTTGTTTGTAAATCCATTCTATCTGGCTTTTATCAAAGATACTATTTTAACTCCTTAAGGTTGGACTTCATTGTAGCTATGTATTGGGACATGTTGTCAGCTTTTATTAAGCGAAAATTGCTTTGAAAGCTGCAGATACTATGGCAAATGCACTGCTTCTAAAGAATAAACTCAGTTTGCATCTTCAATTTGAAGCTAT
>JBGTLS010000351.1:0-4883 GCA_041744015.1 Cryomorpha sp.
GACGAAATCATCTTCATCCCTTTCAGCATCCGCGAATATATCTGGCCGGTAGCTGTCATTCTCATCGGATTGCTGATTTTGTTTCGGCCCAAAAAAAGTATGGAAAACTGCACCTCGCCCCGACACCGTTTCAAACAATACAACAATCCGGAAGGGCCACCTTCCCCAGATGAAACAATTGACCCAGCCAATATTATTGAAAGTGTCAGCATTTTCAACGGACTGAAAAAAATCATTCTTTCAAAAAATTTCAAAGGTGGGTCAACGACCACGGTTTTTGGGGGGACAGAAATCAACCTGATTCAGGCAGATTTTCAAAAATCAATTACCATTGACAATGTGGTGGTATTTGGCGGCCTTAAACTGATCGTACCTCCACACTGGGAAGTGCGGATGAATATGACCAGCATGGCGGCAGGCGTCGAAGACAAACGACACGCTGTAGCCCAAACACTTCCAGAAGAAAAAATACTTATTCTCACCGGCACCGTCCTTTTTGGGGGAATTGATGTGGTGAGTTATTAAACCGGGAAACCATGAGAAACTTTACAATTCGCGCGATTTTCAAAATCATCCTGGAAGAAGATTCCGCCGACCATTTCGACGAACAGATCTGGCTTATATCCGGTTCCGGTGAGCGAGAGGTTTACAAACTCGCCATGGAAAATGGCTTCCGGGAAGATGAGGTCTTTTCCAATTTGAATGGTCAAAAAGTACATTGGAAATTTATGGGTATTTCTGAAATTACTGCGGTGGAGCAAAGCAACATCTCCCTCATTTCGAGTCGAACCGTTGAAACAGATAAAAATTCGCTTTTTGAAAATTCCATCCTGCAGCGAACAGGAAAACTTTCTGACCTTTACCACCATCCGATAAAAATCAGGGAATTTGATCATTAACCCCATATTGTACCGCAACAACATCAGGTATTTCCTGATTGCCCTGTTTGCGTTGGCCAATGTGCACTTTTGGGGTGTCACCCAAATGCTTGACCTGCCCGTGAGCCCGGCCATGACGGAAACCTCCATCACCTGGCTGCTCATCGGTGTTTTTATTTTTATCGTCACCAATATCCTCTCCTTTTTTCATCCGCAAAACGGAAAGCTCATCCTTGCCATCGCCGGACCATTTGTGCTGGCGTTGATCGTTTATAAAATCAATATGGAGCTGTGCGGACTTTTTGTGATCGATATTGTCTACCTCACTTTCGTAAATGGCACCAGCCTGTACCGCTTCACCGTTTTATTTTTTATTTTTCTTTCCACCACCTTAATCAGCATGATGTGGTATCAACGCGGGGAATATGAGGATGCCAAAAACCGAAAATCTGAAATGGAACAAATGGCCCGTGAAGCCGAATTATTCCGGTTGCGTCAGCAGTTGCAGCCCCATTTTTTGTTCAACAGCCTCAACAGCATACATGCGCTTATCGCAAAAAGGCCAGAAGAAGCCCGTGCCATGTTGAATCAGCTGTCGGAATTTTTGAGAGGCACCATCCGCCGGGATGACGACAAGCTCACGCCACTGAAAGAAGAAATGGCGCTCCTTCGCCGGTATCTGGATATTGAACAGGTGCGGTTTGGTCACCGGCTACAGGTAAAATTTGACTGCCAACCAGATGCGGAGTCTTGGAAAGTGCCACCCCTCATTCTTCAACCCCTGCTGGAAAATGCCATTAAATTTGGCATCTATGGCACCACCGGAGACATCGAAATCAGCCTTGACTGCCTCATCGCTGACAACTACCTCACCATCCGCATCACCAATCCCTTCGACAGCGATATGCAATCTCCACCCGGAACCGGATTTGGATTGAAATCTGTGCGGCGGCGGCTCTACCTTCTTTATGGACGAGCCGACCTGCTGGAATCAAAAACGGGAGAAGGCATTTTTCAGGTTTTACTCAAAATACCAAAACTCCATGACCAAAGCGCTGATCATTGACGACGAACCCCTGGCCTGTGATCTGATCACAGAATTCCTTGAAAAATTCCCTTCAGTGGAAATCGCAGGGCGGTGTCACGATGGATTTGCGGGTATGAAAGCCATCCATGAGCTTCAACCCGACCTGATTTTTCTCGACATTCAAATGCCGAAAATCAGCGGATTTGAATTACTGGAACTCCTCGACAATCCACCTTCTGTCATTTTCACCACGGCTTTTGATAGTTTTGCCATTAAGGCTTTTGAGGCAAATGCCATTGACTATCTGCTCAAACCTTTTTCGGAAGAGCGATTCTCGCAGGCGATGAAGAAATTCCTGAACGGTGCGGACAGGAGACCGTCGAATTTTGACAACCTGAATAGTGGTATGAGTCAAACGTTAAAAGACCAAAACCGCATCGTGATCCGCGACGGCGGTCGTATCCGGATTTTACCCCTTTCGGAAGTCTTCAGGCTTGAAGCCGATGGCGATTATGCCAAAATCATCACGGCCCAGGGAAAATTCATGAAAAAACAAACGCTTCAGCATTACGAAAACAGCTTGCTTTCCGGGACATTTCTGCGGGTGCATCGCTCCCACCTCGTCAATATTTCTCAGATTACCCGGATAGAACCATTTGAAAAAAACGGCCACCTCGCCATGCTCAAAAACGGAGATAAAATTCCCGTTAGCCGTTCCGGGTATCAGACCTTACGGAAAATGCTGGACGTCTGACTTCTACCAGACGAGTTCTTCCAGCAGAATAAACACACCCATGGCCAGCACAAACCAGCCAAAGGCTTTTTTTAGTTTTTCGCCTGGCACCTTTTTGGACAATACACTTCCCAACAGAATTCCGAAGATGGATATAGCCGTAAAACCTGCGAGAAAGGACCAATCCATCTCATAGTTGGCCACGTCGCCGAGAAAACCAATCAGACTCTTGGCAGCAATGATGACCAGGGAAGTGCCCACGGCCATTTTCATGTTCAACCGGGAAAAAAGAACCAGTGCCGGAATAATGAGAAATCCCCCACCTGCTCCCACCAATCCCGTAAGCAATCCCACAACCGTACCTTCTATGAGAATACCGGCATAATTTAATTTCATTTTATCTTTTGGTTTATCATCCGAAAGATTTGATTTGCGACCTGACCTGATCATGCTGTAAGAAGCAAAAACCATGAGCAGGGCAAAAATCACCATAAGGAAAACGTCTTTGGTAATGACCAAATCTCCAATTGTCATGATTTTTTCCGGAAGGGCAGGCACCACATATATCCGGGTCACAAAAACCATGATCACGGAAGGCAACCCAAAAATGAAAGCCGTTTGCAAATGCACCAGACCTCTTTTGTAAAATGACCAGGATCCTGCGAGAGAGGTAATACCCACTATAAAAAGGGAATATGCCGTGGCCATTACCGGCGAGATGCCCATCAGATATACCAGTGCGGGCACTGTGAGAATGGAACCTCCACCTCCGATAAGTCCGAGAGACAGGCCGATGATGAGGGCTGCGATGTATCCTAAAATTTCAGGCATGGAAACTCACGGCATTTTGGATGCAAAGATGATCTTCCTTCTCAATATAGAAGGTGACAGGTATCACACGCAGTCAATTAAATCCAAATCAATGATCCGGATCACATTCCGATCCAGTTTTAACGCGCCTTTCTGCTCCAGTTTTTTGAGCAACCGCGATATGACTTCCCGGGCTGAATTCAGATCTCCTGCGATTTCCTGATGGGAAATATGGATTTCGGGTCCTGTGCCTTCCACCTTGCGGCGGAGATAGAACAGAAGTCGGTCATCCATGCTCCGATAAGCCACATTGTCGAGGGTTTCGAGCAGCTCTTCAAATCTGCGGCGATAATTTCGCAAAATAAATTCATCCCATGACCGGTATTCAGTCATCCAGCGCGACGTGACGTCAAAAGGAATAGCCAGCAAAGTCGCCTCCGTTTCAGCCACGGCAGAAATCTGGCTTTTTTCATTGTTCATGGCGCACATGATCGACAAGGCGCAGGCACTTCCCGCTTCCAGATAATACACCAGAAATTCCTGTCCGTCATTATCCTCACGGTAGATTTTGATACGACCATCAAGCACCAGCATGGTTGATCGGATAGGCTGTCCCGATTTCAGAAGTACAGTATCCGGGGATACTTCCACAACTTCGCCCCGTGAGAGAATTTCCTGGTGCAACTCACTTTCAAACGCTCCAAAGCGCGCTGTGAGTAAGTTTTCTGTAGTGATCATTGTATTAATTTCATTGAGTTGGAGCCGTAAATATAGGGTATATCCCTTCGTAAGGCGATGACTGTGTGCTTGTGGAAGAATGTAAAAAACTTACCTTCGCAGCGGCAAAAGGCCACGAATCGAACGACCCGTTTATTACGCCCTCCTCCCTACCTATGCAAAATCTGGTAATCATTATCGACGACGATCCCATTTCCGTTCTTGTATGCGAAACGATGATGAAAAAGCAGGGCTTTGCGAAATCAGTTCGCTCATTTCCAGAGGCACAATCTGCCCTGGCATTTTTCAAGCAACACCTCGATGAAGGCCAACCCCAGCCAGAATTTATCTTCCTGGATATTCAGATGCCGGTGGTTGATGGTTGGGAATTTTTGGACCTGTACACCGAACTCCTGCCCCAGTCTTCGCACAGCCCCCACGTGGTGATGTTGTCGGCTACTTTTGATCCCGAAGATCAGCGCAGAGCTGAGGCACATCACCTTGTAGAACGCTTTTTGACCAAGCCCATTTCTAAAGCAGCCCTCGACCTGATTACAAATTCCAGATAAATCATCTGATGAGCGATGAGGGGACATATGAAAATAATCCTGCTGCACCGCGCAAAATATTCGCTCTGAGTCAACTCGCCGAAAGCCTGCGCGTACATATCGACCGGACGTTTTCAGGCTCGTACTGGATCACCGCAGAGATCAGTAAA
>JBGTLS010000352.1:0-2574 GCA_041744015.1 Cryomorpha sp.
ACGAAAACGAAATCTATTCATACATCACCGAAGGTATTGGAGAAGATATTCTTCCTAAAAATGTGGATTTTGATCTGATTGACCGCATTGAAAAAGTGACGGATAAGGACGGTGCAGTTTATACCCGGGAACTTGCTAAAAAGGAAGGTTTGTTTCTGGGTTATTCCGCCGGATCGGCTTACGCTGTGGTCGAACAGCTCAAAGACGAGTTAACAGCAGATGATGTGGTTGTAATTCTATTCCACGATCACGGATCGAGATATGTAGGAAAAGTTTACAACGACGACTGGATGCGCGATCGGGGTTTTCTAAACGACCGCAACAAGTCTGCGCTTGACCTTGTGAATAAACACGTGGACAAGCCGCTCGTTACGATAGGCAGCGAAGAGTTAGTGACCAGCGTGATTGAAAAACTCAAAAAATTTGACATTTCTCAAATACCAGTTGTACAAGATGGCAAATTTGTAGGTTCTGTAGATGAGCGTCGTGTTTTTGATATCCTGGTCGAAAAAGAAGATATTACACATCTTCGGGTGAAAGATATTATGCTCCCACCCTTTCCGGTGATCGACAGCGATGAAGATCTAAAAAGTGTAATAAGGAGGGTCGATAAAAACACTTCTGCGGTGATCGTTAAGATTGATGAAAACAGATTCCATATCATCACCCGACAGGACCTGATTACAGCGATGCGATAATGAATTCTGTTTGTGATCAGATCGGGCGAAGTGTAAAGTTGGCATCCCTGCCACAGCGCATCATTTCCCTTGTTCCTTCGCAAACTGAGTTGCTCTGTGATCTCGGATTGGAAGAGAAATTGGTGGGAATTACAAAGTTCTGTATTCATCCAGCTCATTTAAAAATTCAAAAAGCGCTTATTGGAGGCACCAAACAGTTTGACTTTGATCTGATCAACGAGCTTCGCCCCGATTTGATCATCGCCAACAAAGAAGAGAATCCAAAACCAGCGGTGGAAAGATTGGCGGAAAAATATCCTGTATGGGTAAGTGATGTGAGCAACCTAAAATCCGCAATGCAGATGATAAACGCAGTGGGAGCCATCACTGGCACCACTGAACGGGCAGAGGCAATAGCTGAAAAGATCGAAACTGGCTTTACTGAGCTTAGGACGAATGTTCAGCACTTCCATCGCCAAACCTGTCTTTACCTCATCTGGAAAGATCCTTTCATGGCTGCAGGGGCGGATACGTATATTTCCGATATCCTCGGTCATTTTGGTTTTGACAATGTACTCAAACAGTGGGATGAAAACGGTAAACGATATCCCCGAATCACATTGGCGGAAATTGTTTCTCTTTCACCACAGCATATTTTCTTATCATCAGAACCCTACCCTTTTCGCGAAAAACACATCAATGAATTGCGGGAAATTGTGCCTTCCTTATGCACTTTAGTAGATGGTGAAGCGTTTTCGTGGTACGGTTCCCGAATGGTCCACTCCCTAACTTATTTGCACTTTCTACGAAATAAAGTAAGCACGAATGCCTCTGAATGATAAAATAACCTTCGTAAAGTGTTGTTGACACAATTAATTGATTGAATGAAAAACCTGTTGAAATGTATGCTCTTGTGTACCCTGGTAACGGGGATTCAACTGTTTGCATATGGACAACGGGTCGGCCTGGTATTGAGCGGAGGAGGAGCTGCCGGGCTCGCGCATATTGGTGTTATTAAAGCCCTTGAGGAATACAATGTACCCATTGATTATATCACTGGCACTTCGATGGGTGCGATGGTGGGCGGGATGTATGCTGCGGGGTATTCGGTGGAAGAAATGATTGAAATGGTAAATTCGCCGGCTTTTATTATGTCGGTTGCAGGCGAGCTTCCGGACACTGACCTGTACTATTTTACGACCGATGACGAAGATGCGTCTATCATTAGACTGAAGTTGTCACCTACTCAGCTTTTACAGAAATCGATACCTACAAACCTTGTTACTCCTGTTTTGATGGAGTATATGTTGATGGATATTTTTGCCCAGGCTTCCGCAGCATCCAACTATGATTTCGACAGCCTGATGGTGCCTTTCCGATGTGTGGCCGCAGATATTGCTCAGAAAAAACAGGTAATTTTCAGCAGTGGAAGCCTTACCAAAGCACTCAGAGCTTCAAGCACTTATCCCTTTTACTACAAACCGCTGATGATCGACAATGCTTTGCTTTTTGATGGAGGCTTGTACAATAATTTTCCAGCAGATATCATGTATGATCATTTTTTGCCGGATGTGATCATTGGAAGCAATGTGGCGGCTCTAATGGACCCACCTGACGAAGACGATATTGTTTCGCAGATCAGAAACATGATTATTAGTCAGAGCGACTTTTCCCTGAGATGTGAAAATGGGATCATCATCGAGCCGCCCTCTCAAAGGAGAGTTTTTGACTTTTCTGATATAAACAGTGAAATTCAATTGGGATATGATGCAACAGTTAAGGAAATAGATCAAATCCTGTCATTCATTACAACAAAAAGAGACCAGGTAAGCCGAGACAGTATTCGAACGGCCTTCAGATCTGACTTTGACAAGAAAAAAATCGGGGAAATAAGTGT
>JBGTLS010000353.1:0-6801 GCA_041744015.1 Cryomorpha sp.
AGCTTTGAATTTTCGGTGACGATGAGCGCCGGGCTCACTGTGGGCGATTTGGCGGTGGTGACCACCAATGAGCAAACCTGCGTCACGGTCAATGAAGGCTTTACGACCTCGGCGCTCACCGGGCCCGATGGTGGCGGCGACATTTTCATAGGCTATGGCACCGACCTGGCGCTGGGGCTGTACGATTTCCGCGAATTGCCGGAAGGCAGCTGCACAAGTATCATCAGGCAGGGACTCGTGTATGCGCCTGTAGGGCTTCCGCGAAAATTCATCTATACCAAAGAAGCCATCGAAAGCGAAATAGCCGAACTGCAAGCCGTGGTAGCCGACTCGCTGGCCAACGGGCCAAAAGTGACCAACGACGCCCAAAACCAAATAGACGTCTGGAACCAGGTGCTGGACATGAACCTGGCCAACGTGAACAATCCAGACAATGTGGTGCTCGGAACCACTTCCTTTAGCGCAAGCACCTCCAGCACCAACCAGACCAGCATCACCGTGGTGGAAACGAACACCCTCCAATATGAGCACTACATTCAGTACAGCGCAGGCGTGCAGGCCGTAGTACAAGTGGGTGGATCGGGGGTGACGGGTGGCTATGAGTACAAGGGTGCCAAGCGATTTGGCGAAAGCCAGAACCAAAGTGAGCAGCAAGCCCAGCTCCTGCTCTACACCCTGGCCGACAATGACCCGGGCGACCTCTTCAATCTCACCATTGTGAGAGACCCAATGTACGGCACGCCCATCTTCAAGCTCGATGCCGGCACCAAAAGCAGTTGCCCCTACCAGGGTGGCTACCAGCGCGACCAGCCCAAGCTCACTTTTGCTGATGACAGCGAAAACCTGACAATCGACAATATTCCGAATGGTTCTTCTGCAACTTTTCAGTTGAAAATCTGCAATGAAAGCAATGAGAACCGCACCTACTACCTGAAGGGCAACTCAGCGACAAACCTGAACGGTGCCGTGATCCAGGGTTTTGGCAACAACCTCTTCAACACCAATGACAATGGGGTACAATTCATCAATGTGCCGGCCAATGGCTGCATCAACAACGCCAACCTCACCATCATTCAAAGTGACATGAATATTCTGGACTATGAAAACATCGAACTGTTTCTCTACCCCCTTTGCGAAGGAGCGGAGACCCCCATGGCCTCACGTGTGTTCCTGAACGCACATTTTGATGCGACGGTTGGCGTGACCGATGCTGACAAGGAAAGTGCCGCCATGCTGGTGTATCCCAATCCGAACAAAGGACAATTTACCGTGCGGTTTGAAAAAGCCACGGACACGGGCACCATTTCCATCAATGACCTTAGCGGCAAAACTGTATACCAAAGCGATCTGCAGCCCGGCGAGACCACCATCGATGTGGATGCAGCCCACCTTGCCAAAGGCATTTACATCCTCAATGCCCTCACCGGTGAGAAGTGGATGACGCGAAAATTGGTGATTGATTAAACAGCACTTCTGCCACGTACCATAAAAGGAATGGCGTGCGGTAAATTTTAATAAGGATCTTCAGTCTGGTGACAGGGAAGGAAAAAGAGAGGAGGCGCAGCCGATTGTCTTTTTCCTTCCCCCCTTTTACCCCCGCGACCCTGTCATCCCGACGACCGGAGGGATCCTTTCATTGCTTAGCAAATTAACAATTAACAATTAACAATTAACAATTAGCGTTGCGATAGTGATATTTACGTGATCGAGACTGGCCAAATCCCGAGCACAATCGAGACCCATTATTCATTATTCATTGTTCATTCTTCATTGAGTGGTGGATGTATCTTCTCTTCAGACGGGGATATATTTGTTGCGGTATGGGTTTAATGGTGATGAGGGGATGAAGCGGGTGCTCGTGGAATAATTAATAATTAATAATTAACAATGAATATTTAAGAATGGACGGGGGTCGGAATTTGTCCATTCTACTGATATCCTCCCTTTTACCCCCGGAGTCTATCATCCCGACGACTGGAGGGAGTGCGTATGTACCGGAGGGAGGAACCCCGAAGGGTATCACGAATTCCTATAAACTTAGCGACGCAGGAGCGATCTCAGGGGCTCCGCTGGAAGCGGACACGCGCCCCTAAAATCAAAACACATATGAGTAACCCTTTCATTGCACTGCATTTACTTTCTTTTTCAATTAATAATTAACAACCGACCGAAGGGAGCTCATGAGCACCGCTGCAAGCGTACACGCGCGAGTAATTAACAATGAACAACTCAGCGACGAAGGAGCTCACGACTACCTTTAAAACAAACACTTAGGAGTAATTGGGAGTTGCGAGAATGATAGTTCTGTAATCGAAACAGGAAAAACCCCGAGCCCAGTCGAGCACATTATTCATTATTCATTGTTCATTGTTAACTAAGCGCAGCGTTCTCATCGACCGAAGGGAGATAATTTCCCCATCGTCGCTGGACAAATCCCGAATCCGGTCGAGACACTCCGCATTCCTCACTCCCAATTACTTCCCTTCGGTCAGTGAGCTCCCTTCGGTCGGTTCCCAACTTCCCTCAATACAAAAACCCAAATAACCAAAGTGGTATACTGCGGTTGGTGCCGTATTCAATGTTGTCGAGGGCCAGCCAGGCGTCTTGTTCTGTTTTGATCTGTTTGGCTGAATTATTCCGGCCTCCCGCTTCGATCAGGATTTTTTGATCGATCATGAAATCTCCTTTTTTGGGATGGGTTACCTGGTGATTGGCTCCATTCAGTTGGGTGTATAAAAAGGTTTCCCGCAGGTTGCCGACATTGGGGACACCGTCTGCCAGGGCGGAGATCAAACTGGTGTTGTGCAGGAATATTTTTTGGGGTTTGTTCATGAGACTCACTCCTTTTGTGGCGCTGCGCAGATTGTATATGAGCTGTGCCCGCTCCAGCATATCGAGCATTTCCAGGAGGCGAATCCGGGAAGTTTCCATCTGTTCGGCGAGTTTGGCAATATTGGGCGTAAAGGGTACGGATGTGGATAGGATGTACAGGAGTTTCTTGAGTTTGGCCTGCGTACTGATTTCAATGCTTCGTGTCTCTGGCAAATCGTAGTCGATGATCACATTGATTAACTGGTTGATGCGCATCAGGTAAGATTCTTTGCCTTCTGTGAAAAAGGGATATGCCCCGTATGTGAGATAGTCGTTGTATAATAGAAGCGGAGATTTCAGGTCTGTTTTCAGGGTGTCCACGAAATCGGAATGCCCGTGAAGCAGTTCGTCAAGCGAAATGGCGGGAAGCACGATTTTTTCACTGAGGGCGATGTATTCCCGAAGGGAAAGTTCCGGGAGCAGATAAAAGAGCATGCGTCGGCTCAGGTCGGCTTCTGCATGGCGAAAGGCCAGGATTGAAGATCCGGAAACCACCATTTTCAGCTCCGGGTAAAAGTCGTATAAAGTTTTTACCTCCCGTTCCCAGCCATCGTATTTATGCACTTCATCTAAAAACAGGAAACGTCCGCCGTTCAGGTAGAATTCTTCTGCTGTGTCGGTGAGTGTGTATTGGCGGAAGTGCAGGTCATCGAGTGAGACATACAGGGTTTGTCCCGGGGGGAGATTTCTTTTTATGTGCTGGAGCATGAGGGTCGACTTTCCGGTACCTCTCGCGCCGGTAATGCAAATGACCCTGGCGGACCAGTCTATCTTGTGCGTGAGCGTTCGCTCGAATTCCATTGGAACGACCTGGAGGAGGGAACGATATTTATTTACGAGGCCTTGCATGTATCGGCAAAGATACGAAAAATGCGAATTATCGTTTCGGCTGTGATACGAATTTGGATTTCGGAGTTGGGAATTCGGATTTGGGATTTCGGGCGCTTGTCCGCATTACGGGCGCTTGTCCGCCTTGTTACTCCCTTCGCGCAGGCATGCGCACTGGCTGGTCGTGAGCTCCTTCGTCGCTGGGTTCAGAGGTGCCCGTGAGCGCTCCCTGCTCTACAGGATTTACAACCCGCGTCGCTTAGTTCTTCATTTTTCATTCTTCATTCTTCATTTTTAATTTTCCCATCGCAACAGAAAAAATCCCGAGCCCAGTCGACTTTCCCCTTACCCCTTTCCCCTTACGCCTTTCCACTTACGCCTTTCCCCTTACGCCTTTCTCCTTACGCCTTTTACCTTTCCCCTTACGCCTTGACGAAAATGATTTTGAAATTTGTTTAAATACTTATTGGAATCCTGGATTTTACATGTTTAAGTTCTCTTTTCCAAATATTTTTATCGTTAATCAACTCAAATTCATTTTCTTTCTCAATAAGTCGATTCCAATTGACTGCAGAAATAACACTGTTTGAGTGAATTTCGAGTCTTATAACAAACCCATATGGGGGTTTTCGATGTCTGTTTATTATTTGACTAAGCTCTGTTGGCTTCATATCAATTTCTTTAGCAAATTCCTTTTGCTTCCTATTCACCAACTTAACATACTCCTTTAAAAAAAAACCAAATGACAAATCTTCCTCATAAGTAGATCTTTTAATATAATCTTCAATTTTATACTTCAATTGAAGTAATTGAAACACCATTTTCGTGTCTGCAGTCCTGTTCCTGGCAGAATCTTCACGGAGTTTCTGAATGGCAATTGAATCATCTTTACTTTGATTTTCAGACCGTTCAACTGGAAATACGTACGACTCAGCCAACTCTTTAGCTGAATATTTATCAAAGCTCTTTTCTTGAGTTTTCATAGATCGTGTTTTTGAATCATTTTAATTAATCCTTCGCCAATGAGGCATAAACAGTTTCCTGCGTAATTCATCCCATATTCCTTCACATAATATTCACGCAACACTGATTTCGGAATCAAAGACACACAGGCGTCTTCTGCATAACGGACGATTGCTTCTCTGCATGCAAAGGCAATCAGACAACTTGCTACTCCGGAAAATATTTTACCGGGGCCAACATTTTCTATCGAACTTGCGAGTAGACGTATTTCAACGCGTTGTTCCGGATCTATGAAATGAAGAGACATCAATCCAATGATATCATTGTTTTTTTCCAGACAAAGTTTCCAAATTATATACTTCTTCTCCTTTTTCCATGAAAATGAATACCTCTTTGGCGATATTGTCTTAAAGTCCGCTTCTTCAACAGGCTCAATCCGAACCACATGCTCAACTCCTGTTTGAATTTCCACAATCGTCACTCAACGAATATACAAAAAAGTTTACATAATACGTAAACTTTTTTATTTCGTTACATATATCCCTGATATTTTGCAGGGCAAGGCCCTTCATATACTACGAACTTACGCCTTTCCACATACGCCTTCCAATTACCTCGCAATTATAAACTTCTCAATCACTACCTCATTTCCCGTGGTGAGTCGGTACAGATACACCCCATTGGGGAGGTGACTTCCGTCAAATTCAAAACGATATTGCTCCCCGGGTGCGTTCAGGGCGTTGAAGAGCCGGGTGAGCATACGGCCGTTGAGGTCGAAGACTTCGAGGGTGGTGTGCCCTTCGGTTGGATTGGTAAAGGTGACATACGATTGGCCGGTGGTGGGATTGGGCTGGGAGGTGAGCACTGCGCGCATTTTGACAGCATTTACCGGAAGGTTGCTGTCAGCGCAGCGAGCAGAGTTTCTTTATTTATGTTCGCTGCGCGAACGATGGTTTTTACGCAGAGAGCACAGAGACGTTTAGGGGGGCAGAGAGCACAGAACTATTCGTGTCCGCTGCGCGAACAGTGGTTTTACGCAGAGAGCGCAGAGACTTTTAGGGTGGTAGAGAGCACAGAATTTGGGCAGCGGGGCTGCCTGAGAAGTATTTAGCTGATATATCCCGGTTGGTTTAAGCGCATTTTTGCTTAAAATTGTTCTATAACCAACAGGGAGTCCTATGAATACAGAAACTGGAAACGACCCGCAGATGGAGAAGGATCCGTTGACGGGAGGTATTATTGGTGGATTGATTGAGGTGCACCGGCATTTGGGGGCAGGCTTGCTGGAGTCGAGTTATTCGAAGGCTGTTGGGTATGAGTTGCGAAACCGCCATTATGATGTGGAATATGAGGTGCCGGTGAATGTGTATTACAAAGGGTTGAATTTGGGATATTCGTATCGGCTGGATTTGTTGATTAATGGGAAGGTGATCATCGAGTTGAAGACAGTGGAATTTTTGCATGAGGTTCATCAGGCGCAAATACTGACGTATTTGAAGTTTGGACGGATTCAGTATCCGCAGATTGACAAGGCTTTGCTGGTGAACTTTAATGCCAGGGTGTTGAAGGGGAATATTCAGAGATTTATCTGATTTGGGAGGTGGTGTTGTGGTTGTTCGCTGCGCGAACATGGTTTTACATGAAGACAATTCTGTGTTCTCGGCCACTTAGCACGTCTCTGTGCTCTCTGCGTAATTTTTTGTGCTCGCGCAGCGAGCAGAGTTTCTTTATTTATGTTCGCTGCGCGAACGATGGTTTTTACGCAGAGAGCACAGAGACGTCTAGGGGGGCAGAGAGCACAGAACTTTTCGTGTCCGCTTCGCGAACAGTGGTTTTTAGGGAGATTTAAATTCTGTGTTCTCGGCCACTTAGCACTTCTCTGGGCTCTCTGTGTAATTTTTTGTGCTCGCGCAGCGAGCATTGTTTTTATTATGCTGTTCGCTGCGCGAACGATGGTTTTTACGCAGAGAGCACAGAGACGTTTAGGGCGGCAGAGAGCACAGAACTTTTCGTGTCCGCTTCGCGAACATTGTTTTTACGCACCTTCCGGTTGACGATCACTGGCTGAGCATCACCTCTCAGCGTAATTTTTTACGTGTCAATATCGGGATGAATTTGCTCAATGGTTCATCGTCAACG
>JBGTLS010000354.1:0-6742 GCA_041744015.1 Cryomorpha sp.
GAGGTTGAGCATGGGGATTGACAAGGCAGCATTCACACCAAAAGGTAGTCCATCGTAATTGTCTGCAAATTCGCCTTTGGGAACCGCTACCTGCAATCCACCGGAAATGGTGACGCCACGACGCTCCTGAACGATCACCACTCCGCGTTCACGACGCGTTTGCGAAAAAACCATGGATGAAATCATGCAGGCCAAAACAAAAAGAAAGAGGGACTTTTTCATGATACTTGATTTTCAATAGCCTCGCAGGCAAAGCATATGCCAAAGCAAAAATTTCATACAAGTTTACATCACCTAAGCCAATTGTGGAGAGCCGGATAATATTGGCTCCAGTGATTGAATGGCTGTCCGGATGTCTTTAATATGGTTTTTCGACAAACGCAGTCCACCATTTTTTTCGTACATCTTATATCCCGATGGATTGTGTTTGATGAAATCGAGCACTTTCGTAAAAGACTTGCTTTGATAATACACCGAATCCTGATTGGCCACAAAAAAGCCAATCATACTTTCATTTTTCAGGGTGAGTTTTTCAAAACCAATTTCTTTTGCCAGCCACCGCAGTCGGATGGTGTCCAGCAAGGCTTCCGTTTGATCGGGAATATTTCCAAAACGATCCATGAGTTTAATCCGGTATTCTTCGAGTTGGGTATCGCTCTCGAGGTTGTCGAGCTCGCGGTAAATGCTCAGCCTTTCGGCAATGTCGGTGATGTAATGATCGGGAATGAGGATTTCGAGATCCGTTTCCAACACACAATCGCTGACATAGTCGCCGAGTTTTTCCCGCTCTTCCACGTAGATATCCCGGAATTCGGTTTCCTTGAGCTCGCGCACAGCCTCATCCAGAATTTTCTGATAGGTTTCGATGCCGAGATCGTTGATGAAACCACTTTGCTCACCGCCAAGCAGGTTTCCTGCCCCTCGAATATCCAAATCACGCATAGCGATATTCAATCCACTTCCGAGATCGGAAAATTGCGTGATGGCCTGAAGGCGCTTCCGTGCTTCGGTCGACACCAGCGATAAGGGGGGAGCGATGAGGTAACAAAATGCCTTTTTATTGCTTCGCCCCACACGGCCCCGCAGCTGATGCAAATCGCTCAACCCAAATTCATTGGCGTCATTGATGATGATCGTGTTGGCGTTAGAGATGTCAATACCCGACTCGATAATGGTAGTGGCCACAAGCACATCATATACCCCGTCGACAAAATCTGTCATCACTTTTTCGAGCTGATCGCCGTTCATCTGCCCGTGTCCAATGGCGATGCGCACGTCGGGACACAAACGCTGAATCATTCCGGCTGTTTCCTTGATATTCCCGATTTTGTTGTTTACGAAGAATACCTGACCACCGCGGCTTACTTCATAGCTTACAGCATCCCTGATTATTTCCTCATTAAAGGTAAAAAGTTCGGTTTGCACCGGAAATCTGTTGGGCGGTGGGGTGTTGATAATGCTCAGGTCACGGGCTCCCATGAGTGAAAATTGCAAAGTGCGTGGAATAGGGGTAGCCGTCAGGGTGAGCGTGTCCACATTGGCTTTCATGGTTTTGAGCTTGTCTTTCACCCCTACGCCAAATTTTTGCTCTTCATCAATCACCAACAATCCCAAATCTTTGAATTTGACCTGTTTCCCCACGAGTTTGTGGGTGCCGATGATGATGTCAATTTTCCCGTCCGCCAGTTGTTTCAGCGTTTCGGTTTGCTTTTTTGCCGGAAGGAAACGATTCAGATAAGCCACCTTGCACGGAAATTCCCGAAGTCGCTCGCTGAAATTCTTATAGTGTTGAAGCGAAAGGATGGTTGTCGGGACCAAAATAGCCACCTGTTTGCTGTCGCAGACGGCTTTAAATGCGGCACGAATGGCGATTTCTGTTTTACCAAAACCCACATCCCCGCATACGAGTCTATCCATGGGATAGCTGGCTTCCATATCCTGTTTTGTCGCGATGATGGCTTTTTCCTGATCGGGCGTGTCTTCGTACATGAAGGAGGCCTCGAGCTCTGTCTGAAGGTAATTGTCGGGCGAGAAGGCAAATCCCTGGGTGGCTTTGCGTTGTGCGTATAGTTTGATCAGATCGTAGGCAATCTGTTTTACGCGGGATTTGGCTTTTGATTTGGCCTTGGCCCAGGCGCCGCTGCCGAGTTTGTTGATGGAGGGCTCGGCTCCGTCTTTGCCGCTGTACTTCGTGATGCGGTGAAGGCTGTGGATACTGACGTAGAGAATGTCATTGTCGCGGTAAATCAACCGGATGGCTTCCTGTTCTTTTCCGTTTACATCAATTTTTTCCAGGCCGGAAAACTTCCCAACTCCGTGATCGATATGAGTCACAAAGTCGCCCGGCATCAGGCTGCTCAGCTCTTTTATGGTGAGCGCTTCTTTGTTTTTCTTAAAACCTTCCTTGAGGTAAAAACGGTGATAACGCTCGAAAATCTGGTGGTCTGTATAGCAGCAGAGTTTGAGGGTCTGATCTGAAAATCCCTCCGCCACTTCCTGAAAAATGGGTGTGAACTTCACATCGGCATTGAGGTCTTCAAAGATGGTTTCGAGGCGCTCTATCTGTTTTGGGTTTCCCGAAAAAATGAAGTTGGCAAACCCTTTTTTGTGATTTTCAGCCAGTTTTTTGATCAGGAGGTCGAAGTTTTTTTGAAAAGCCGGTTGAGGACTTTGTGCGTATTCGAATTTTATTGCTGACGTATCGATATCGGTTCCGATCGATATTTGCCGAAAGGCTTCGAGGTGATCCAACATGTGCTGTCCCGAAACGAAAAGGTCTTTGGGAGGGAGGTGATTGAGTGGGGAATTTATTTTTTCAAACTGCTTTTCGGCCACCTCAAAGCTGTGATCGAGCCGGTCTGAAATAAACTGCCTGTCGCGGTACCACACCACCGAATCCGGATCGATGAAATCGAGAAAAGATTCCTTCGCCTCGAGCATCGACTTGTGCTGAATGTTGGGGACGATGCTGAACTTCTTTGCCGGATTGATCGACAATTGGGACACCGGATCAAATTTCCGCAGCGATTCTACATCGTCTCCGAAAAACTCTATGCGATACGGATAATCTTCGCCGAATGAAAAAATGTCAACGATACCCCCGCGAATGGAAAATTGTCCGGGTTCGTACACGAAATCTTCCCGCTGAAAATGGTATTCGGTGAGAAGTTCGTTCAAAAAACTGATTGAATAATTGCCGCCTACATGAAGTTCGAATGAATGGGATTTGAGCTGTTTTTTGGTGACAACATTCTCCGAAAGGGCCTCCGGATAGGTCACGACAATGCGCGGCCACTTCGATTTGCCGCTGAGTTCGCGGAGCACTTCGGCGCGAAGCACGATGTTGGCATTGTCGGTGTTTTCTGCGACATATGGAATTCGGTATGATTCGGGATAGAAGAATACTTTGAAGTGTTTGCTTTCGAAACGTTGTAAATCATTCAGAAAATAAGCCGCCTCTTCTTTGTCGCTAAAAATGAAAATGTGGTCATTCGAATCTTTGGAAATGACTCCCTGAGCCACAAAGGCCATTCCCGAACCTACGAGGCCTTTGAGGAGGAGGCGGGCTTTTTCAGTTTTTAAGGCATTTGAAATCAGCGACGAGCGGTTGTCATCGGAAAAAATTTCGGACAGGGATTCTAAATTCATGCTTCACTTAGGGGCGCCACAGGGGAGTGTTCAGCCATAAATTCTTCGGCTTTCTCAACCATGTTTTTCGACCCGATAAACAGGGGTGTGCGTTGGTGTAAATGTGTCGGGGTAATTTCCAGGATGCGGTTTTTGCCGTCTGTGGCTTTTCCTCCGGCTTGTTCAACAACAAAGGCGAGCGGAATGTTTTCGTACATCAGTCGCAGTTTTCCCTGGGGATTGCTGCCAGTGGATGGATAAACATAAATTCCGCCTTTGATCATATTCCGGTGGACATCGGCCACGAGCGAACCGATATAACGACTCGTGTATGGTCGATCAGTGGATTCATCTTCTTCCTGACAGTATTTGATGTATCGTTTCACGCCTTCCGGAAATTGTTTGTAGTTGCCCTCGTTGATCGAATAGATTTTTCCGTCTTTGGGAATTTTCATGTTTGGGTGGGAGAGGCAGAATACGCCTATCGAGGTGTCTAATGTAAATCCATTCACTCCATTGCCCGTGCTGAACACGAGCATGGTGGAAGATCCGTAGATCACGTATCCGGCTGCTACAAGATCGACTCCGGGTTGCAGAAAATCATCGATATTCGCGACTGTTCCAGGTTTTGATTTACGGCGGTAAATGGAAAAAATTGTTCCGATGGAGACGTTCACATCGATATTTGAAGATCCATCGAGTGGATCCATCAGGACAATGTATTTCCCCCACATCGCCTGCCCGCTGTCGAAAGCGATAAAGTCGTCATTCTCTTCCGATCCGATTCCGCAGACTTCCTGCTGCGCTTTCAGCGCATTGATCATTTGCGTGTTGGCGTAGACGTCGAGTTTCTGTTGTACTTCTCCCTGTATATTGTTGTTGCCCGAAGCTCCGAGAATGTCATCTACGAGTCCGGCTTTGTTTACTTCGCGGTTCACAACTTTCGCCGCAAGGCGTATGGCGCTCAGAAGTCGGGACAGCTCTCCTTTGGCAAATGGAAAGTCTGCCTGTCGCTCTACGATGAATTCACCGAGCGTGGTTAATTTGTTCATATGCTTTGTTGACAGTAGGTGTGCAAATATGATGAAATTATGGCATTAATTGAGGCCTGCCGATCAATTGACCTCATCCTGATTGCAATATTTCTTTCCTTTGCTGAATGAAATCCGAAATTCTGATACGCCCCTTCATGCATGGTGATAGTGCTGTGGTTCTGAAACTCATTCAGGAGCTCGCAGCCTTTCAGGGTCAGCCCGATGAAGTGGCCATAACGCTTCAGGGCCTGGAAGATGCCGCTTTCGGCGAAAATCCTGTACTGGAGGGTGTTTTGGCAGAAACAGACGGTGCTGTGGTGGGTGCTGCGCTTTTTTTTGAAAAATTCAGCACCTGGAAAGGTCGGGGTGTGCATCTGGAAGATCTTGTCGTTACAGATCAATACCGGGGTTCCGGAATTGGTTCTCTGCTTTTTGAGGCGGTGATGGAGCTTTGTCTTCAGAGAGGATATGCTATGATGGATTGGCAGATTTTGGAGAGCAATGAACCGGCGATCCGGTTTTACGAAAAGTACGGTTCATACATCGCCGGGGATTGGCTAAATGGCCGGCTTTCGAAAAAAAATCTGGGCGATTGGTTTAATAAGAAATCTTAAAAACAACGAAGATTCCGGATCACCGCACTTAAATTTCCCGAAAGGGACGATAACATATAACCTAAATCGCACTTTACATAAATGAAAGTTTTCAAATTTGGCGGGGCTTCTGTGAAAAATGCAGCCGCAGTGGAGAATGTAGCCCGTATCCTCAAAATGTTTCCCAAGGAGAATCTGGTCGTGGTTGTTTCGGCTATGGGCAAGATGACCAATGCCCTCGAAGCGCTGGTCGATGCTTATATGCAGGGGCAACTGGAAATGATGCAGCGATTTTCGGAAATTGAATCATTTCACAGGGAGATAGTTGCAAATCTCGGAATACCTGCAGGGGTTTCTCTGGAAAGGGTAGACAAGTTGTTTGCTGAACTGAAAAACCGACTCGAAAAGCCGGTGTCTGATAATTACGACTATGATTATGATCAGATCGTCGGATTTGGGGAATTGATCAGCGCGGCGATTATCTCTGTATATATCGGTGCCAGTGGCCTGGAAAATACCTGGTGTGATGCCCGGGATTTGGTGCGCACTGATAATTCTTACCGCGAAGCCAGGGTAAAATGGGAAAAAACCGAATCCCTTGTTCGCAAAAAATGGGATCATATTAAACAGGCTGGCTCCCGACGGGTCATTATGGTTACGCAGGGATTTATCGGCCATACGGATGAGCGAAATACCACGACGCTTGGACGTGAAGGTTCTGATTTTTCCGCTGCCATCCTTGCTTACGCCCTGAATGCCGAAAGTGTCACCATCTGGAAGGATGTGCCTGGAATGCTCAATGCCGATCCAAAATACTTTAGCGATGCAGTCGTCTTGCGTCGCATCAGCTACCGTGAGGCGATTGAATTGGCTTATTACGGAGCCACAGTGATTCATCCAAAAACCATCAAACCGTTGCAAAACAAGAATATTCCCCTATTTGTGAAATCGTTTTTGAACCCCGGGGAAGAGGGAACAACCATTGGTAGCAGCACATTCAGCGATTCCTTGATCCCCTCTTATATTTTCAAGGTCAATCAGGTTTTGATTTCTATCACACCCCGCGATTTCTCTTTTGTGGCTGAGGAAAATCTTAGCGAACTCTTTTCGATTTTCGCAAAAGACAATGTGAAAATTAATCTGATGCAAAATTCAGCGATCAACTTTTCTGTTTGTATCGATTATAATCAGAAAAAACTGGATCACATACTTGCGGCTTGTCATGAGAAATACGAGGTGCTTTACAACTTACCGTGCGAGCTAGTCACCATTCGCCATTACGATCAGGAAACAATCAGCCGTCTGCTCATCGGCAAAAAAGTGTTGGTGGAACAAAGGAGCAGGAGTACGGTGTGGATGGTACTGGTCGAAGGCTAGTTGGGAACCGACCAAAGGGAGCTCACTGACCGAAGGGAAGTAATGGGGAATTCGGAATGCGGAATGCGGAATGCGGAATTGGAATGATGAACGATGAACTAGCATACCCAC
>JBGTLS010000355.1:0-2261 GCA_041744015.1 Cryomorpha sp.
TCGATATCGCTGGACTTAACGCGTTTTATATTTGCTTTTGACATGATAATTAAAATTTAAGTCCGCCTTCGCGTGCTGATTCAGCAAATGATTTTACACGACCGTGATACAGGTACCCATTGCGGTCGAATACTACTTCTGTAACACCCGCCTCTTTGGCTTTCTCGGCCAGGGCTTTTCCAACCATTTTGGCCTGTTCCACTTTGGCAACTTTCTGAGCTCCCTCTACTTTCAGAGATCCTGCAGATGCCAATGTTTTACCCGACACATCATCGATGATTTGCGCGTAGAGTTGCGTATTGCTTCTGTACACAGAAAGACGTGGACGCTCAGCAGAACCGGAAATGTTTTTCCGTATACTTCGTTTGATCCTGGCCCTTCTCTTGAGTTTATTTTGTCCCATGATGACTGTTATTTACCTGCTGATTTACCAGCTTTTCTTCTTAATACTTCTCCGACAAACTTGATACCTTTTCCTTTGTAAGGCTCAGGCTTTCTGAAAGAGCGGATTTTAGCCGCTACCTGCCCAATCAATTGCTTGTCATGTGATTCCATTGTGATAATGGGATTTTGACCTTTCGCCTGCTCTGCGTTCACCTTCACTTCAGAAGGGAGTTCAAGTATAATAGGATGCGAATAACCCAATGAAAGTTCGAGAAGCTGACCGGTCGTTTTGGCGCGGTAACCTACTCCCACCAACTCCTGCTTAATAACAAAACCAGTGCTTACACCAATTACCATGTTATTAATCAACGAGCGGTAAAGACCATGCATCGATTTAGACACTTTATCTTCGTTCGTTCTTTTGAGAATCAACTCCCCATCTTCCACCACACAAATTACATTTGGATGGATCTTTTGGGTCAGTTCTCCTCTTTTACCTTTTACAGTTACCACCGCGTCGTCTACCGTAATGGTGACACCACTTGGAATTGCAACCGGATTTTTTCCTATTCGTGACATTTCTTTGTTGTTAACTTATTAGTAAACGTAGCAGATCACTTCTCCACCTACATTTTTAACCCGGGCCTCTTTATCCGTCATCAAACCTTGCGAAGTTGACACGATTGAAACACCCAAACCATTCAATACCCTTGGCATTTCTTTGGCGCCACGGTAATAACGCAAACCAGGGCTGGAAGCCCTCTCAAGCTTTTTGATCGCCGAGATTTTTGTCACCGGGTGATATTTCAGGGCAATTTTAATGCTTCCCTGAACATCATTCTCCTCAAATTTGTAATTGAGGATGTACCCTTTTTCCATCAATATCTTCGTAATTTCTTTCTTGATATTGGAGGCGGGAATTTCCACAATGCGTTTCTTAGCCATAATGGCATTTCGCACGCGGGTCAAATAATCTGAAATTGGATCGGAATACATAGTCTTTTCTTTATCCTGTTATTACCAACTGGCCTTTTTAACGCCTGGAATTTTTCCATCCAGAGCCATTTCCCGAAAGGTAACACGGGAGATACCAAACTGACGCATGTATCCGCGTGGTCGACCAGTTAAAAGACATCGGTTGTGCAAACGCACTTTCGATGAATTCTTCGGGAGTTTTTGAAGACCTTCCCAATCTCCGGCAGCTTTTAAAGCGGCGCGTTTGTCAGCATATTTTTCCTGCATTTTAATGCGTTTGCGCTGACGGGCTTTCATGGATTCTTTTGCCATCTTCTTTACTTATTTCTTGGTGAAAGGAAATCCAAATTCTTTCAACAATGCCTGCGCTTCTTCATCGCTATTGGCATTGGTTACGAATGTGATGTCCATTCCATTAATGTTGTTTATTTTTTCAATATTGATCTCCGGGAAAATGATCTGCTCCTTCACACCCATGGTGAAATTGCCTCTTCCATCAAATCCGCTTGTTTTCACGCCGCGAAAATCCCGTGTTCGTGGCAAAGCCACAGAGATAAGGCGATCGAGAAATTCGTACATCCGATCTCCACGCAGGGTTACCCGTGCACCAATTGGCATTCCTTTTCGAAGTTTGAAATTCGAAATATCCTTTTTAGAAAAAGTTGGAATGGCTTTTTGACCGGCGATTGATGTCATTTCAGTCACAGCCTGGTCGACAAGTTTTTTATCGGCCACGGCATCACCAACTCCCTGGTTGATGCAGATTTTTTCCAATCTCGGAATTTCCATTGAAGATTTGTATCCGAACTCTTTGGCGAGTGCCGGTACGACTTCTTCTTTATACTTTGTTTTTAACCTAGGCGTATACATAACTTAAACCTCCTGACCAGATTTCTTAAAAT
>JBGTLS010000356.1:0-12077 GCA_041744015.1 Cryomorpha sp.
TTCCAGATCACAGGACTGCAGCAAATCATAAACCGTGCGGCAACCCTGACAGCAGAAACTTTTTTCCTGAAACAGGATGAGTTCTGCGTCGCAGGGATCGCCACAGTGAAAGCACTGGGTTTTTTGATCCTTTTTGACGAAAGTCACTGCGGGCTCCTGCTTCATTTATTTCAAAGAAAGAAATAGGGAAGCCTGAAGGTCTTCGAATGGATTGAAGATCGAACAGGTCTTGCCGAGGGCGTTGAGAAAATCCTGGGTGCCGACCACCATAGTCTGGTGGTTGTAGAGGATGGGGCGCATTAATTTTGCGGTGAGCGGGGCCTGCACTTTCAGGATTCCCATGTTTTTGCAATGTTGGCGGATGTACTCCACCAGCATGATCTCATCCCGGCTGGTCATTTCCGGTTCTTCTTCCATATTGACCCAAAGCAGGGTTACATCTATGTCGCGCGAGAATTGCGAGAAAATCTGAAAAAATTCTTTGATGCTGCCGCGCGAAACATCTGAACCATCTATCACCAAAAGGATATTCCCAAGCTGATCAAAATCATGCGGCACCATCAGGACGGGACAAGATGAGCGGTTGAGATGATCTGCCTTCCCGAGGATTTTCAAACCGTGTGGTTCGACTATCAGCAAATCTGAAAATAGCAGATGGCTTCCAAGCGTATCCGCTCCACCGGGTAACATTTCCTTCACACGACCATTGATACCCTTCACACTGCAGAGCTGATAAAACCTGTCGATCAGTTCGTCGCGGTGGACTTCGGGATCTTCGCTTTCGCGAATGATAAACAAGGTCACATCCAGATTGTCGCCCTGTATGTATTTTTCTGCAAAGGTGAGGGCATTACTCCCGGAGTCTTTTAGGGTAAGTGCGATAAGAATCTTTTTATCGTTCATGGTCTACGGGCTTAGCGGGTGCTAAATTCCGGAATGCATGCGCGGGAATGGCTGATGGTTGTCAGTAGAAAAACTGATAAATGTCAGGTGGTTGGTTTATAGTTCTTGGTTTTTAGTTTTTAGTTTTTAGTTTTTAGATAATCGCAAATTAGGAAATACTGGCCGACAGAAAATAAAGCTCCTGGTATATTAGGGTAAAACGGCGTTTTTAGGTTTTCCCAATCTGTAGCTGAGGCCAATTTTGTATATGACAAAATGATATTTGTCTTCAGGACTTCCTACAATCACATGTAAAATACCTCCGAGATGCGCGTATAAATTACTTTTGCGAATCGGATAATCCATTCCACCTCCAAACCCGATATAATGAAGATTGGGATATCTGTACGGATCGTCGGGTCCGCAGTAGCAGTAATCACCCTGACTGTAATTCAATTCAAAAAAGCCCATGGGGTTTTCTATCCAAAACGAAATCGTATTGGATTACGACACCCGGGAGACGAAAATTTTCATTCGACACATAGGATCCCCAAGTGTAGATAGAATAGAGCTGAAGTCCCACATAAATACTTTCTGTGAGGGACACCGAGATTTGGTTGCTCCAGGTGATCTCGTAAAATTTATGAAATTGTTCAGGACCCTGCTCCCACATGGTGAAGGCGGAATTAATGCGGAGGGCTTTTAAAAAATAATTTGAACGGTCTGAATCCTGAGCGACCGATTGCAGTGACAGGACTAACATACCCAGAAAAAATAAAAAGAATTTAATTTTTCGATCGCACATCAGGCTGGTTCTATTTTTACCTTAAAATATTGAGATAATCTAAGGAGTTCCGTAATAAAAACATTTTTCAGGAATGGAGTTATTGCCATCGCGAAAAATAAATCAAGGTAAATTGGCATATCGGGGTTTACCGAATCTGTAACTTAAACCCACCTTGTATAAATTATATTCGGGTTTATTTGGCACATCACCAAAAATGCGGTGAAAGAGGATTGAACAACTGATATAAAAATTAGTTTTTGGAATAGGGTAATCTATACCTACGCCTGCACCGATATACTGCAGATTTGATTTTCTGAAAGCGTTAGCATATTCGCAAGGGCAATAATCACCCCGGATGTAACTCAGCTCCAAAAATCCCATGGCTTTTGCCTTGCGGGTAAAATCATAATGCAAAAAAGCCCCCGGAAGAAAATAATTTTCTTTCTCCACATCCGTTCCCCAGGTATTAATGGAAAAAACCTGAATCCCGGCATACAGTCCATGGGCTATAGAAACGGATACCTGGTTGCTCCAGGTAAATTCCGCGAATTGGTGGTATTCATTATCTGAATGAGGCAGGTAAGTAATTCCTGAATTTAACCGAAGTGAATTTAAAAAGTATCCCGTGTTCTGACTGAAAACATTCCCCGTCGCGAAAAGCAACCCGAAAACAATCAGGATTGTTTTACCTGGCCCGCCGCTCATCTCCAAAGTGATATTCCAATCCAATCCTGTAACTGAAATGATCGTAGGCCGGAGCGTGAAAAACCCATTCGGTCGATATCTCTCCATAAAAGCCTTTCCAAATTTTGATTTGTGCACCGATTGGAGTCAGGGTCAAAATATTGTAATTTAATCCCTCCGATTGATTAAAATCAGACCTGTTTATCTGCTGATAATTACTTGCCCGATAAGAAAGTTCAGAGAGAAACAACATGGATATGGGCCAATCCGGATTTAATCCAATTGGTATATAATACCTGGCAAACCCACCTATTTCAAACAAATCATAGTCTTCAGAGAACGAACTTCGGAAACGGTTGTAGCCGAATATAGTACCCACACCGAAATTACGATTAAAGAAATAACCGAGGTAAGGTTCCAGGTAAACTATACTATGTTTAAATTCTTCACTGCTTACGGGATCTTTATATTGCGTTCCCTCACCACCAGTATGCATCCCAAAAATGATATTTTTCTCAATCTTGTTCCGAACCAAAATTTGGGCTTGCCCATTGATGCTTCCGCAAAACAAGCAGACAACCAACAAAAGGAAGTAGTGATTGGATCCTGATTTTCCCGAAATGTTTTTCATCGCCTAACTTTCTATTTGCAGGAAAATTAGCACGGAAAAGTGAATATGCAACAGGAAGTTTGAAATTTAACTTTTGCAGGAATGATCTGTCAATCTAATGCCCAACAAGGAAATAAGGCCTTGAACTTTCGACCTGCCACTAAATTGAGACCGGGTGTTACTTACTCAAGTTTCGCATAGCCTTTTTGCTCTTGTTCTCTCACTTCGACAACTTCGTCACTTCAACGATATGCATATCATATTTTTAGCATGGACAAGTGAACAGAAATTAATGTGCGAAACTTGAATACTTAATACTTAATACTTAATACTTGGTACTTAATACTTAGGACTTCAACCTACCTCACAGAAACCTGTAACAGCTTTTCCGCATTCAGCACGCGGATTTTTCTTCCGGTGGTTTCGATCAGGCCTTCTTTCTTGAAATCGTTGAGCAGGCGAATCAGTGATTCCGTGGCGGTGCCGATGATGTTTGCGAGGTCTTCACGGGTGAGGTTGATCTCTATTTCACCAGATTCTTCCTGCTCCAGACCATAGGTGTCTTTGAGCATGAGCAAGGTCAGGGCAAGACGTTGGCGCACACTGCGCTGGGCCATTTCGGTCATTTTGGTGGAGAGAGCTCCGGTTTCCCTGCAAACTGCCTGAAGCAGATCCATGTAAAAACTGGATCCCGGTCTGAGCAACGATAAAAAATCCTCTTTTGGAATAAAACACAGGATGCAATCGTCCAAAGCTTCCGCGGAAAGGCCGTATAACTGTTCGCTGAGAAGTGATTTGTATCCCAACAGGTCCCCGCCTCCGGAGACTTTGATAATTTGTTCCTTCCCGTCTATTCCAATACGAAAAACCTTAATACGGCCAGCATTGATGCAAAATACACCCATTGGCCGGGTGCCTTCGTGAAAGAGGACCTGGCCTTTTTTATATTTCGTACAGGTGCGGTTGGCATCAACACGGGCTATATCAGCCTGGTCCAGAGATTTAAAAAGAGACCGATGGTGCGATTTACAAAACTCACAACTCGTTTGTGATTCAACTGGTGTTGGATGACTCATGTAATCGTGGGGATTTTCATGAGACTAAAGGTAATATATCTGGAATAGAGGCGTCGTTAAAGGTTTACAATTCAACTTCTACCGACAACACCAAATTTATCGAACAATTCTTAAGATTTTTCGGAGTCATCAATAAAAAGAATTTTTTTTGATTTCACTGACTTGGCTATCTTTCCTGAATGAAAAGATTTGAATCGACCTTTCGGAAGGCTATCGCACCCTCAGAACTCGTGCTGAATGGAGATGGAAGCGTCTATCATTTGGCCTTACAGCCGCATCAGATCGCCGACACGGTCATTGTGGTTGGCGATCCGGGCAGGGTGAAAAGGATTTCGAGCAGGTTTTCCAAAATCGACCACAAGGTCGAAAACCGTGAATTTCTCACCCATACCGGTCTCTACAATGGAATGCCCATCACCGCATTGAGCACAGGCATCGGCACAGACAATATCGACATTGTGATGAACGAACTCGACGCACTGCGCCATATCAACCTACATACGCGGGTACCACTCACCGATCCGAATCCACTGCGCATCGTGCGGTTGGGGACGAGTGGCGCGCTGCATGCCGACATTTCGCCGGGGAGTTTTGTGCATTCCAACTTTGCCGTGGGCCTTGATGGGGTATTACACTTTTACGATTTGCCATTCGAAAAAGACGAAACCGAACTCGTGAAAGAATTTGTGAAACACACCGGATGGAATCTTCCAGGCCTGCGTCCCTATGCGGTGCGGAATGATAGCGCTTTTGGGGCGCTTTTCCAAAAGGATTTCCACCAGGGAATCACGGTGACTTCCTGCGGTTTTTATGGTCCACAAGGCCGCGTATTGCGCCTTCCGGTGGCCATGCCCGAATTCAATGAGCGCATGTCTGATTTCAGCTTTGGCCAAATTCCGCTGGCCAATTATGAAATGGAGAGCTCAGCCCTTTTCGGACTCGGGGCTGCCCTCGGACACGCCTGTACGACAGTGTGCCTGGTGGTGGCCAACAGAATTCAAAATGCCTTTCTCCCCGATTATCATGAAGGCATTGACAAGTTGATTGATGTGGTTCTCCAACGCCTATCGGGCCATTAACAACGAATTGGTAATAATTCTGTAACACGCATACACATTTCCCTTTTCGGGCACTTACATTTAGTGGACAACAAAATGCCCATCTCCAACGTATTTATAGGGTCTATGAATGTAAAAGAAATCGATGCCCTCATCAGCCTGATCGACGATCCGGATATCGCAGTGTACACGCATGTGCGCGAACGGATCGTCTCTTATGGTGAAGAAATTATCCCCCGTCTGGAAAATTTCTGGGAGATCAATTCTTTCGGTCTGGAATTCCAGCAGCGCATCGAAGACATCATCCACGTCATTCAGTTTGATGCGGTTTTCAAATCGCTCGAACGCTGGTCGCGCGAGGGTTGTTCCGATCTTTTTGAAGGCGCGCTCATGGTGGCAAGGTATCAATATCCCGACCTCGACGAGGCCGATGTGCGCGACAAACTATCGAAACTGCGTCAGGATATCTGGCTGGAGCTCAACGATGAATTGACAGCCCTGGAAAAAATCAAGGTTTTCAACCATATCTTATTCGAAGTTCACGGCTTTCGCGGAAATAAAAAAAACTACCACGCCGCCCAAAATTCATACATCAACAGCGTGCTCGAAACGCACAAGGGAAATCCACTCAGCCTGAGCATCATTTACATCGTTTTGGCGGAAAGCCTCGGGGTGCCGGTATATGGTGTCAATTTACCGAATCATTTTATTCTGGCCTATGTGGATGAGTACAATATCATGCAGTTTCTGGAAAGCAAGATGAATCCGGATGCCGAAAAAACGGATATTCTTTTCTACATCAACGCTTTCAGCAAAGGAACAATCGTGCATCGCAACGAAATCACTTCGTATATCGAGCAGATCAAACTGGATTCAAAACCCGAATTTTACAATCCCTGCGACAACCGCACCATCGTATTGCGGTTGATCAACAACCTGATTTTTTCATACGATCGGCTCGGTTATCCCGAAAAAGTGGAAGAGCTTAAAAAACTCTATCACGCGGTCGAAAAATTTGCACTCCGTCCGCTTCTCTAGCGTGTGCCCACGATGCGCTGAATGGTTTTTCCGATGATGCGCATGTCTTCCGCAAAACTCCGCCGGGCAATATATTCCAAATTTAGCGAGAGCTTGGCCGGCATGATTTCTTCAATATAGGTCTTTCGCGGATCTGAACTCTGCGCCAGCATCTCGCTCTCTGTGAAATACAAAAGCGAGGCGTAATCAGTGATTCCGGGTTTTACTTCCAGCACGCGCAGCTGCACCGTGTCGTAATGTTTTACATATTCGGGCACTTCCGGCCGCGGTCCCACCACGCTCATTTGACCGAACAGGACGTTAAATAATTGCGGTAATTCATCCACTTTATACTTTCGTAAAATATACCCGACGCGCGTGATGCGTGGATCGCGGGCGCCGATGGTCAGCGTTCCTTCCTTTTCGGAAAATGGCTTCATAGTACGAAACTTGAAAAGTCCGAATAACCGGGCTTTTCTGCCAACCCGGGTTTGTACAAAAAAAGGATTGCCCGGTGAATCGATGATGACGGCAAGGGTAATGATAACCAACAAAGGACTGAGAATGATCATCCCAATCAGGGCCGCCAACCGGTCGAAAATGGCTTTGATCATCAGTCCAAAACGGAATTTACGGATTGTGCTACAGCTTCAATTACTTCCGCTACCTGCGCATCCGTCAGATTGTAATACAAAGGCAGGCTGATTTCGTTTTCGTACTGCGCCATGGCCATCGGATAATTTTTCATATCGAACCCCAAATTGCGGTATGCGGTCAGCATCGGCAATGGAATGAAATGCACGTTTACTGCGACCTCGCGTTCGGCAATGGCCTGAATAATCGCATCGCGCTGCGTTTCGGTGATATCCCTGATGCGGAGTTGGTAGAGGTGGTAGGAACTCTCCGTATCTCCAAACCGGAAATCGGGTGTCTGTGCCCAGGAATATTGAGAAAACCCGAGGTTGTAAGCTCCGCATATTTCCCGACGACGGGGAATGGTTTCCGAATCGTACCGCGACAGTTCCACCAGACCAATGGAAGATTGAATATCGGTCATATTGCACTTGTATCCGGGAGCAATCACGTCATATCGCCAGGCACCTTTTTGGGTTTTTGCGAGGGCATCTTTGTTTTGGCCGTGCAAACTCATCGTGTTGAGCCATTGATAAGCCTCATCGTGGTTAAACCGGTCGGGCAAATTGAGACAAATTGCGCCGCCTTCGGCTGTGGTCAGATTTTTCACCGCGTGAAAGGAAAATGCAGTTCCATCGGCCACACCTCCCAGCTTGCGTCCTTTGTAGCTTGCGCCAAATCCATGCGCCGAATCAGCCAGAAGCAGAATGCGACCGAGCAGGCCTTGCACAGCCGTATTTGCCGTAAAGGCGCTCATAACTTCAGCATCCTCAACAATAGACCGTAGGGCGTCGTAATCGCAGGGCAATCCGGCAATGTCAACCGGGATAATGACTTTGGTTCGTGGCGTGATGGCTTCCCGCACTTTTTGGGCGTCCAGGTTGAAATGGTTGGGCAGGCAATCGACCATCACGGGTGTTGCTCCGCAGTGGATTACCACATTTGCTGTAGCACAGTACGTATATGCCGGAATGATCACCTCATCGCCCGGACCAACCCCAAACCAGCGCAACACAAGCTCAATACCAGCCGTAGCCGAATTGAAACAGATGGTTGTTTTCGCTCCTGTGTACGCCGAAATTTCCTTTTCAAATCGTTTGGTTTTCGGGCCGGTGGTAATCCACCCGGAAAGCAGCGTATCAGCTACTTCGTCGACGATTTTCTGGTCCATGCGGGGCGGAGAGAAGGGGATCATATAAAATTAAATTTTCACAAAGGTACATTCAGAAATTAAGGTCCGATAATATTCCCACCTCGATACGTTCCGACACCCGGACGAAGTGATATCAGCCCAGGCGCTGTTTAAGGTGTTCCACAATCTTTTCAGCGGTATTCCCTTCGCCATAAAGCGGCTGGCTGAAATCATTTTTGCGAAAGCGCATTTCTGCATATTTCTCCAGTACATCGGCACTTTCGGCTTTCGCCAAAAGATTATATCCATGCTCCACCAGTTCTGTCCACTCGGTTTGGTCGCGCAATGTCACACAGTTTTTCCCAAAAAAGTAGGCTTCTTTTTGCAGACCGCCGCTGTCTGTCAGTACAAGCTGACAATTTTTCAATAATTCGATCATGGCAAAATAGCCCACCGGATCGATTACATCCACCTGCAGATCAATATTCAAATTTTTTATTTTGTTCCGGGTTCGGGGGTGCAAAGGAAGCACCACACGATCGGTTTTGTGAATTTTGTTGAGCGCTTCCACAAATGCGTTAAGTCGTTTGGGATCGTCCGTATTTTCAGCCCGGTGTAAGGTGCAGAGGACAAAATTTCCTCGTAAAATATGTGAATCTAGCCCGGATTTCTCTTTTGAAAATTGGGCGTAATAAAGTGCCGCGTCGTACATCACGTCACCGGCCCTAATCATCTCGCAACCAAATTTGTCAAAACCTTCCGCCACCAGATTTATAACAGCGTTTTCCGTGGGGCAATAGAGAAAATCTGAAATCCGGTCGGTCAGAATCCGATTGATTTCCTCTGGCATGTTCATATTGAAACTTCGGAGACCGGCTTCCACATGGCCAACTTTTACGTGGAGTTTGCGCGCGGCAAGGGCTCCCGCGAGGGTGGAATTGGTATCTCCATACACCAGCACCACATCCGGAGTTTCGTCCAGAATGATGTTTTCGATCGCTTCCAGCATGCGACCCGTCATACCTCCATGGCCAAGCGAGTGGATATCGAGGTTGTATCTCGGAAACGGAATGTCCATTTCTGTGAAAAAAATATCGCTCATATTGGCATCGAAATGCTGCCCCGTGTGCACGATCACTTCCTCCACCCTTTCCGTTTTGGAAATGGCACGGCTGATGGTTGCTGCTTTAACGAATTGTGGACGCGCACCGATGATGGTCAGTATTTTCATGGATGCAAAGATTCTAAAACTTTTAGGAAACACATGGTTATTAAATCAGGTCATCCGGAAGATATAACCAGGCACTTTTTCAGTTCTCAAAATGCTTTTACAGAAAGAGATTACCTGGTAATATTGGGATTGAATGTGTCGGGATTTCTTCCAAGCAAATAAAATTGAATTATCCCGATAGCATAACCCCATCCATAACCAAAATGCATCAAAAAAAGGCTGAGAATCATTCCCCCAAATTGATTGACCGGGGTTCGCGCGATCACGGCAGCCGCGCAGGCACCTGCCAGCCAGCACATCATCCCAATCAACCATAAGGTCAGGAAGATTGCAGAAAAAAACGATAGAATAGCTCCAAATAAAAGAAATACCACAAATAAAAATGGCACTGTTTGGCGCCAGGTCGTAATGGTGCTGTGCAACCTGTTCACATACACTTTCCAAAATCCATACTGCTTATACTGTCTGAACAATTTTTGATAGGAAGCCCTCACATGATAATGCGATTTGATTTCCGGATCAAACCAAATCTTCCAACCCGAACGGGTAAGTCGAAAGTTCAATTCGTCATCCTGGTTGCGGACCAGGCGCTCATCAAACAATCCGATATCATCGAAAACTTTTTTGCGATAAGCACCGAAAGCAACTGTATCGACATATCCCGCTTTGCCGCCAGTGCGAAATGTGGCGTTGCCGACCCCAAAAGGAGACGACATGGCGCGGCTGATAATTTCGGCAGTCCGGTTTTCGTGTATATTTTGAATAAGTCCACCCACACAACCGGCATCTGGCACCGATTGAAGTGCAGATATATTCCTGTGAACGAAATCGGGATGTACAGTGGCATGCGCTCCCAAAATAATAACGACCGGCGCGGTCGAAGCCTTGATTCCCAGGTTTAGCGCTACTGGTGTAACGCGCGCGGGATTATCCAAAAGTTGAAAAACTTGGGACTCTTTCACAAAACCTGACACCACCTCACGTGTGCCGTCGGTACTCATTCCATCAACCACAAAAACCTCGATCGATAAATTCTGAAGATTCTGATCGCGTAAAGAGGCAAGGCAATTGGCGATATAACCATGCTCATTAAGACAGGGAATGACTATGCTGACATCTGTCATAAAGACTCTTCAAATGACTTCATATTGAAAAAAAGGAATGCATTAAAAAAGGCGAAAAAAATGACACCACTTTGTTTTTCCAGCATAGATTCTACCATGAAGTTCAGTGCGATGGTAACCAGGAAAAAAGCATAAAACCAATTTCCATTTTGCCATATCCTGCCCAGTGGATAAACCAGGCTAAAAATAAAGATCAAAAGTGCAGGAATACCCAGGGCCAATCCAATTTGCAAATAATTATTGTGGGGGTTCAGGCCGCTGGCTGCCAGCACGGGGTAACCATTCTGTTCAAAACGCCGAACCATTGTATCATTGATATCACCTGTTCCCACGCCAAAAGGGGTTGACTTGATTTCGTCAATAGCAATAGCCCAGGCAATCGTTCTCGCTCTGCTACTTTCAATCTCACCCGCCGTCGAGGTTCCGGCAACAGCCTCTGCCGCCTGCGTAATTTGGGTATTGGTTAGCGGATGAACGAAAAGCCCGGCAAAAAACACAACAACCATTGAAGCAAAAATACCAGTTGTCCTGGTGAATAATTTCTTTTGATAGAAAGCAAAGAGCAACACTGTAATCACCAAAAAAATGAAATTGACATAACCCGCCTTGCTCGCCGAAAAAAGTAACGACACAATAAAAAATAAAATCACCAACCACCATGCAATTCGCCAATGAGGTGGTATGCGTTCGCGATATAATTCGATAAGCATAAAGAAAATGATGAAATTGATGTACATCGAGATGTAAGACGGATGATGCACGGGCGAAAATTCGGACATGAAAAAATCCAACAGATCAGCCGATGTCTGATAATTTATGATGGATGAGCCAAATGCCATTATCAAAGCGACAATCATTCCGGCAGCAAAAGCCCAAATTACCCTGCGATATTGGGTGGTGGTAAAGGCCGGAACTGAACCAAATAGTACGGGGAATAAAAACAAACTCATTTTTTGTTCCAGATCTGCAAATCCCCGATCGAGATTTTCAGTATACAGCATACCAATCAAATGCAGAATATAAATGGCTATGAAAACAAGAATTGGAATAAAATTCTGCTTGAATACCGTTTTCGGTGTGAAAATCCATGCAATAAAAAACAGGATGATCGGGATTTGGATACCGTTTTTAAGAATGGGTACAAAAAAAGCGGTAATCATTGTCATCCAAACAAATAAACGCCCGTCGGCCCGCAATGGAAAACCAGAAAAATCGCGCAACGAGGTCATTTATTCTTTAATTTATTTTTTAAATTTTTCAACGTTCCAATCACGCCCTGCCTGCTGACTACCCGAAAGCCGGGTTTGAGATCCGCTCCAAATCCCCGAAAGTACTTTTCGATAGATTCAACGGAGGATCCATTAAAATCAAAATTGGCGATTCCGCGTTTTTTTACTTCCAAAATAGCATTCCAAAGTGCCCATGTCCCGGCGAGGGCATCACCGGCTTTGTGGTCATATCCTCCTGCAACATACCAAGCCCTGTTGCGATCGAAGACAATCAACGTTGTAGCCAATGCAACCCCATTCCGCGAAACTATTGTCCAAAACCGCCATGAGTCGTCACCATGCAACATGCCTTCAAAATGATCCGAATCAAAATGTATCGATGTATCTTTCAATGAATCATCAATTAATGAGCGTAGAGCATCCGGCTGATTATTGAACGAAAGTTCGTAACCCAAAGCCTCAGCACCCCTGATATTTTTTTTGCGTTCCGGACTCATATTTTTGAAAAGAACTTCAATATCCGATCCGGTGGAAAGCCAATAAGAGTATTTTGGTTCCACCTGGAAACCTGCCCAGACAAAAGGCTGCATGTCGTTGATTTCCCATGGGAAAAC
>JBGTLS010000357.1:0-8147 GCA_041744015.1 Cryomorpha sp.
AATTTCCCTACGGGATGATCGGTCGAGATGAAAAAAGCCAAACCGAGGTTAAAAAAAAGCGAGGCGAAAAGCAAAGTACCATGGTGCAGGAGTGGATCGACCAGCCGGGAATAAGCGAAACCGATGACAAACACCGTAGCAAACCAAGCCAGGAAAACAAGGGCAAGTTTCCATTTTTTGTCTTCAGGGTGCGTGTGTATAAATCGTTTAATTCCGGTAAATACCGCGAGGAAAATAACTAAAATTACCGCCCCTACGCTGTAGTTGAAATTATTCCAAAACCAATCAAGCGCAAAATCATCCGCAGGTGAACGCAACCAACCCCCAATTCCTTTATGGCCCAACTGTGCCAGGGTGATGGACATGTGGGGAAGAAAAAGGATCAAAGCCAATACGGCGGAGCCTACGTAATATCCCAGATGGACTTTCCGGTAATACAGAAATCCGGAAAACCAAATTACGATAGCGAGCAAACCACTGAAATAATGGTCATAAACACACAAAGAGATTAAAACTGCAAAAAAGAGATAATCCTTAATATTATTTTTTTGAAGAAAAATAAGTCTGTACCAAATCCAGGCCAGCAGGCTGCAGAGAAGCAATCCAATAGCATAAGGTCTCGCCCAGAGTGAATAGCCTACGATGGTTTGACTGGTAGCCAGAATTGCAATGCCCATATTGGCCGTCGGAGCACCGAAAGCATGAAATGATAACCGATACAAAACGATGAGTGCGCTTAGACTCATCAGAATAAATGGGAGTCTAACTACCCAAATGTCAATACCGAACAATCCAGTCCATGCCCAGATAAAAACCTGAGCAAGAGCGGGATGGTTATCGACTTGTACCCCATTTTTAAGAAGTTCAGAAAATTGATGAAAATTCAGTCGACTGAGAGCGCTTAGTTCATCATTCCAATAAGGGATGGTACCGAAATCCCAGAATCGGAGTACAGCGGCCAGTATGAGAAAGGGGAGCGCCTGGATAAACCATGGTAAGTTAGGCTTCCACATTTTGCATGCGCTGAAGTTTGTTGTACAAGCCGTTGTTTTGCATAAGCAATTGGGCGTGTGTGCCGGACTCCACGATGGCGCCGTTTTCGATAACCACAATTTTATCGGCCTGACGGATGGTGCTCAGTCTGTGAGCGATCACCACACTCGTTCTGTTTTTCATCAGGTCATCCAAAGCCAGTTGCACGAGATGTTCTGATTCGGAATCGAGAGACGAAGTGGCTTCATCGAGGATGAGAATAGCCGGATCGCGCAGCACTGCCCGGGCGATGGCGATGCGTTGGCGCTGACCACCGCTGAGTTGCACACCGCGTTCGCCTACGAGGGTGTCGAAACCTTCCGGAAAAGAAGTGATAAATCCAAGGGCATTGGCTTTTCGGGCTGCTTCCTCTATTTCCGCAGCATGGGCGCCTGGCCTACCGTAGCCAATGTTTTCAAATATGGTTCCATTGAATAGAAGCACTTCCTGAGGAACGATGGCAAATTGCGAACGGTAGTGGTGGAGGTCGTAAGTCGAAATATCCTGGCCATCCACTTCAATCGCTCCGCCGGTTGGCTCGTAAAAACGCAGAAGAAGGGACGTCAGGGTTGATTTTCCTGCCCCGGATGGACCGACTATGGCGAGTTGTTCACCCGCCTCAATGGCCAGGTTCATCTTTTTGAGCACAGGCATGTTTAATCGGTTTTCGTAGTGAAAATCGACATTGCGAAAGACGATATTTCCGCGAAAGCGCTTTTTGACCGTAGCAGTTTCGGTGCGAATAAGCTCCGATTTTTGATCGACTATTTCCATCAGATTTTCAGTAGCTCCGATGGCCTTTTGAATGCCGGCGTAGAGGTCGGGCAAACTCCCAATCGAAGCACCGAGGAAAATGGTGTACATGATGAAAGAAATGAAGGACGACTGCAGCATTTCGCCTTCCTGGGTGAGCAAAACGCCTTGCCAGATTACAAAAACGATGGAACCGAAAAGACAGAGGATGATGAACGATACAAACAATCCCCGCCACACGGAGCCCCGGATAGCGAGGGTTTTTATTTCGGTGACGGCTTTGCTGAACCGTGCCATTTCAAAAAATTCGTTGGTAAACGCCTTTACGTTTTGAATTCCCTGGAGCGCTTCTTCGAGAATATTATTCGATTGGGCGGCGGCATCCTGGGTTTTTTTGGAGAGTTTGCGAATGTATCTCCCAAAAAACACCGCGGCAATGGCAACCGCCGGAATAATGCTGAGCATGATGAGCGACAATTTTGGCGAAAGCCATACCAGGGCTGCAACACCGACGATGATCGTGATGATCTGCCGCACAAATTCAGCGATGGTGGTATTGAATGTCGTTTGCAATTGGGTGATGTCGGCTGCAATCCTGCTGGTCAGTTCACCCACTTTGTTTTGGTTGAAGAAAGTGAGCGGAGCCATCACGAGTTTGGAAAATGCGTCTTTGCGAATGTCCATCAGGGTGTATTCGGTGACGCGGGCAAAGAGCAGGATTCTGAAAAAGGAAAAAATCGCCTGGGCAGTAAACACGATGAAAAGCGCAGCGATAATCGCATCCACAGAAGTAAATTGCAATCCACTTGTTGGGCCACCCGGCAAGACTTCATCCTGCCCGATGAGCTGCCCGATAAAATACGGGAATAGCATTGCGGTAAGGCTGCTCAGAATCAGGAAGACAAAGCCAAGGCTGAAGATTCCGGCGTAAGGCTTCAAATAAACAAAGATGCGAATGGCCTTCCGGAATGACACGCGATTTTCTTCCCTGCTATTAGACATGCTCAATGATTCGTTTGTGCAAAGTTAGTCAGGTACGTGTAAAGTGAAAGTCATAGTTTTGTCTTAAATCTCTGATCGGTGAGAAATTGGTTTAACTGTGAATTGGCAAATCAGTGAATCAAAGGAGAAATGGAAAATTACAAACCATGATAAAAATTTATTTTCCTGTTTCAGAAAACAAACTATCTTTGCAGTCCGATTTTAGCGGCCTGAAAGCCGGTTTATATTTGAAAAGATGAAAAGAACATTCCAGCCTTCCAATAGAAAACGCAGAAACAAACACGGATTCCGCGAGCGCATGGCTTCAGCCAATGGACGTAAAGTTTTGGCTTCACGGCGCGCAAAAGGTCGTAAAAGACTTACCGTTTCTGACGTGAAGTTGCACAAACGCTAGTAAACAGCGAATCGTAAAAAGCATTGATTTGCCGCCCCGCATTTGCAGGGCGGTTTTTTTATTTCCTGCCACTTCCGTGGAAAGTTTGCGCGGGAGATTTTGCTCAACCACAATCTTTCGGCAGGTTCATCCATCCTTTACGCAAAATTTCTGAAGCAATCTGCGGTGTGATCAACCGATGTGCGGCGTTTAGGACATACAAATTGACTTCGGGATGGAGGCGCACGAATTTATCAGCGCTTTCTGCGGGTATGATTTTGTCGTGTTGTCCGAAGAAAAGATCCACGGTGATGTGATGGACTGAAAGAGATTTGCTCAGTTTTTCGAGGTTGGGTTTCAGTTTTCGCAAAAAGGTCAGGGTGTTGTAGACCAGATCGTGCATCTCTTTATTCTGCGCGAAATACGCCACAAAATCGCCGGTCCGATCATTGACGGCACCGCTTTTTCTCATCATGTGGAGCAATTTCATGAAATGCAGGTTGTTTCTCCTGAAATACCTGAAAGCCGCTCTGCCGGTAGATGAATGGCTCAGGGCGGAATACCACCAGTTCAAAACCAGGCCATCCGGAGCAAACAAATACATTCCGGAAATGCGGTGGGGAAGGAGTTCAGCTATCTTTAGCGAAAGCCGGCCACCGAGGCTGTGGCCCATCAGCCATACTTTCTCCGCTCCGAGGTGCGCCAGGAATTCGGTGATCAACTCTGCAAATTCTTTTTCCGAAAGGGAATTTTTATCCGGGCTTCGGTTTCCTATGTGACTCTGGCCGTGAAAAAATATATCCACGGCAACTACGGTGAAACAATTCTGCATCGATTGTGTGAAAGGTATAAATACCTCGAGCGACCTGCTAAACCCGTGAAATGCCAAAAGATGATTTTTTCCCTTACCCCATTTGGAAAAATGCAGGGTCAGATCTCCTTTGTTAAAAAATTCATTCGATCTATCCATTGCCCGCTCCATTCAAATCCCGAAAAAACCCTTACTTTTGCACCTTAAATGAAGCGATTTTTCCGCACATCTTCTCCGCGCTTATTTAAATCAGCGCACTCCGCTTTCTCTCAAACCTTTACCAAAATTTCCATCCATGCCACGAGATAAAAGTATCCGTTCGGTTCTCATTATAGGTAGCGGTCCCATCGTGATTGGGCAAGCCTGCGAATTTGACTATGCCGGTTCCCAGGCCTCGCGATCGTTGCGGGAAGAAGGGATCGAAGTTACCCTCATCAATTCGAATCCGGCCACCATCATGACCGACAAGGTCGTGGCCGACAATATTTATTTGAAACCGCTCGAACCCGAATCGATCATTGCCATTCTCGAAAAACACAACATTGATGCGGTGTTGCCGACCATGGGCGGACAGACGGCCCTCAATCTCTGCATCAAATGCGACGAGATGGGCATCTGGGAACAGTTCGGAGTGCGCTTGATCGGCGTGGACATCAATGCCATCAACATCACCGAAAACCGTGAAGACTTCAGGCAGCTCATGGAAAGAATTGAGGTGCCCATGGCGCCTCAGGCCACAGCCAAATCTTTTCTCGAGGGAAAAGAAATTGCACAGGAATTTGGTTTTCCGCTTTGCATCCGCGCGAGTTACACCCTCGGTGGTGCAGGTGCAGGAATTGTACACGATCAGGCCGACTTTGATAAAATGCTCACCCGCGGTCTGCATGCTTCTCCTATCAAAGAAGTCATGATCGACAAGGCGCTTCTGGGCTGGAAGGAGTTTGAACTGGAGCTTTTGCGCGATAGCAACGACAATGTGATCATCATTTGTTCGGTGGAAAACATGGATCCGATGGGAATCCATACTGGCGATAGCATTACCGTTGCTCCGGCCATGACGCTCAGTGACCGAACGTATCAGCGCATGCGTGATATGGCTTTCCGCATGATGCGTTCTATTGGAAATTTTGCAGGAGGATGTAATGTGCAATTCGCCGTGAGCCCGGATGCCATGGAAGATATCATCGCCATTGAGATCAATCCGCGCGTATCGCGTTCATCTGCACTTGCGTCAAAAGCGACAGGTTATCCAATTGCGAAAATCGCAGCCAAACTCGCTATCGGTTACCATTTGGATGAACTCAAAAATCAGATCACCAAAACAACAACTGCTTTTTTTGAACCGACCCTCGATTATGTGATTGTCAAAATTCCACGTTGGAATTTTGACAAATTTCAGGGTTCAAACCGCGAACTGGGTTTGCAAATGAAATCGGTGGGAGAGGTGATGGGCATTGGCCGCTCTTTTCAGGAAGCCTTGCAGAAAGCTTGTCAATCGCTGGAAGTAAAGCGAAACGGATTGGGCGCTGATGGGCGGGAGCTCAAGGATCAGGAGCAGATTTTGCACAGCCTCGGCAAGCCGAGCTGGAACAGGTTGTTTCATATTTACGACGCGATCAAACTGGGAATTCCTTTCAAAACGATCCACGAAAAAACCAAAATCGATTACTGGTTTCTGAAACAAATCGAGGATCTGCTGATTCTCGAGTCGCACATTGAAAAACACACATTGGCCAACCTGCCAAGGGAAGTGCTTTTTGAAGCCAAACAGAAAGGTTATGCCGACCGGCAAATCGCCCATTTGCTCCGCTGTCTCGAAAGTGAGGTTTTTGCCAAAAGAAATGAGATGGGCATCAACCGGGTTTACAAGCTGGTTGATACCTGCGCGGCGGAGTTCGAAGCGCAAACCCCGTATTACTACAGCACTTTTGAAGATGAAAATGAATCGGTGGTGAGCGACAAGAAAAAGGTCGTGGTGCTTGGTTCAGGGCCAAATCGCATCGGTCAGGGTATTGAGTTTGATTATTGCTGCGTGCATGGCGTGCTTGCGGCGAAGGAATGTGGTTACGAAACGATCATGATCAACTGCAATCCTGAAACGGTGTCAACGGATTTTGACACGGCCGACAAACTTTATTTTGAGCCGGTTTTTTGGGAACATATTTATGACATCATTCTCCATGAAAAACCGGTTGGTGTCATTGTGCAGCTTGGTGGACAGACAGCTTTGAAACTCGCCGAAAAGCTCAGTCGTTACGGAATCAGAATCATGGGCACCAGTTATGAGGCGCTCGATCTGGCTGAAGACCGCGGTAGTTTTTCAAATCTGCTCAAGGAAAATGACATTCCTTATCCGGAGTTTGGTGTCGTAGACAATGCCGAGCAATCACTCGAGCTCGCCGACACACTTGGATTTCCGCTTCTTGTTCGACCTTCGTATGTTCTCGGTGGCCAACAGATGAAAATTGTCATCAACAAGGAAGACCTCGAAAAACACGTCGTGAATATTCTGCGCGACATGCCGGACAACAAAATTTTGCTCGATCACTTTCTCAGTGGAGCCATTGAGGCCGAGGCTGATGCTATCTGCGATGGAGAAAATGTGTACATTATCGGGGTGATGCAGCATATTGAACCGGCCGGAATTCACTCTGGCGATAGTTATGCTGTGCTACCACCTTACAATCTCGGCGATCTCATTATCGCACAGATCGAGGAATACACCAAACGCATCGCATTGGCTTTGCGCACGGTGGGATTGATCAATATTCAGTTTGCTATCAAAGACGACATCGTGTATATCATCGAGGCCAATCCAAGGGCTTCGCGGACGGTGCCTTTTATCGCGAAAGCGTATGATGAGCCATATGTGAACTACGCGACCAAAGTCATGTTGGGAGAGGCCAAGGTGACAGATTTCAATTTCAAACCCACCAAAAAAGGATACGCGATCAAAATACCTGTTTTCTCTTACGAGAAATTTCCAGAGGTGAACAAGGAATTGGGTCCTGAAATGAAATCGACCGGGGAAGCTATTCAGTTTGTAGACAACCTGATGGATCCGTTTTTCAGAAAAATTTACAGCGAGCGAAATCTTTACCTCAGCAGGTAGTTTATATATGTGGTCAGGACCAAAAAGGTGTGGACAAACTTTTGTCAACTTTCGGTGTCGATTCACAGGTGATAAGGCTATATTTGAACCCCTATGCAAACATTTTCAGCTAGTATAGACGGCGTGATTAGAATGATTCTCATCATATTACTGCTTTATTTTGCAGTTCGTTTTTTGGGCAAACTTTTCAATCCGCCGTCCAATCCGAACAGCAATCGGCCGCGCAGTGGATCCGCACCACATACACGACCTGAAGGAGACGTTCGCATTGAATACACGGATAAAAATCGCGGCGCGAAAAAACCAAATCAGTCGAAAGAAGGCGAGTATATCGATTTTGAAGAACTGGATAAACCCTGAAGTATGAAAGACCAATTGCGTCGCTTTTTGCCGCATGTTTTAGTAATTGTTTCATTCGTAGCGCTCAGCGCTATTTTCTTTTTTCCGGCATTCGGTGGGCATCAACTCCTTCAGAGCGATATCAAGATGTTTCGCGGTATGGCTCAGGAGATTATCGCCTTCCGGCAAATGTTTGGCATGGAGCCGCTGTGGACTAATTCTATGTTTAGCGGAATGCCGGCTTACCAAATCGAGGTAATCTATCCCAATAACATCATTCGGATGCTCGATGGGGTGGTGTCGCTTGGACTGCCGCGCCCGGCGAATTACTTTTTTCTTTACCTGTTCGGATTTTATTTGTTGTTAATCGCCTTTCGGGTAAAACCGGCTTTGGCTGCTGTAGGGGCTGTCGCCTTTGCTCTTTCTACATATTTTATTGTCATTCTGGAGGTAGGTCACAATTCCAAAGCCCACGCCATTGCCTATATGGCGCCAGCTCTGGCTGGGATGGTTTGGGCATACAGGGGCAAAATTGTGATTGGAGGTGCTGTAACCGCGCTTTTTCTGGCTTTGCAACTATCAGCCAACCACCTTCAAATCACTTATTATTTCGGAATTCTGGTGATTTTTTATGCGGTTGCAAAACTGGTGGAAGCGGTGCGGAATCGTCAGGTTCCGCTTTTCGCGAAAGCCAGTATTGTAATGGTTATCGCTGGAGTTATCGC
>JBGTLS010000358.1:0-4260 GCA_041744015.1 Cryomorpha sp.
CAGTGAACCGGTATTTTACCAATACTGCCCCATGAAAAAAGCCTGGTGGCTAAGCACTGAAAAGGATATCAAAAATCCCTATTACGGTTCTGCGATGCTGACTTGTGGTAAGGTTGTTGAAACCAAAGATTAAGTCAAGTAGTCAGGTTTCGCACCTTGTTTAATATTTTGATGTGCAAGTTAAAATATTTACAATCAATAAAATGCGTCTCTGAATTTAATTTCTTGGTATGCGCTATTTCATTACAATTTTAAACCGACCCCGCAGGGGTCAAATATGAATAGCCACGGGTGGCAACCCGTGGCACAGGGCGGAAAACTCCACGTTTTGGCGGAATTTTTGCCTTTTAAAAGCAAAAATTGTGACAACTAAGCGTAGCGTTCTCACAACCGAAGGGCGTAAAACTATAATTGGAAACGTGGTTTATTAAGTCAAACGCAAAATTCCCAGCATCAATTTCAATTTCAAAATAAAATTCCATTATATGGACTTCGTATTTATTTCTTCGAAAAAACGCTTTTTGTTTATCCTGTTGGTTTTGTTTGCAACACAAGCCAGCAAAGCCCAGGACGTGGTGCGGTACGATCTCTACGTGAATGACACCCTCGTCAGTTTTTCCGGAAAGGAAAAAAGAGCGATAGCCGTAAATGGACAAATTCCGATGCCGACGCTCACATTTACCGAAGGTGATACAGCGGAAATAGTGGTTCATAATCTATTAAAGGAAAATACCGCCTTGCATTGGCACGGGGTGCAATTGCCAAATGAGCAGGATGGTGTCCCATTTCTTACCCAAATGCCGATCAAACCGGGTGAAACGCTTACCTATCGATTTCCTGTAAAACAAAATGGTACGTATTGGTACCACAGCCATGCAGGTTTCCAGGAGCAGATCGGCATGTATGGTTCCCTGGTTTTCCTGAAAAGGCCGGACGACCCGCATTTCCGAAAAGGAATAGACGAAATACCCTCCATTTCCATCACCCTGAGCGAATGGACTGATATAAACCCGCACCAGGTGCAGCGCATGTTGGCCACCGGAAATGATTGGTTTGGCATCAAAAAGAATACCGTGCAAAGTTACTCCGAAGCCATCAAAGCGGGCCATTTCAAAACCAAACTAGCCAACGAATGGAAGCGGATGGAAGCCATGGATGTGAGCGATGTCTATTACGATGCATTTCTTATCAACGGCCGGGTGGAAAGTGAGTTCACTGAATATAACGGTGGTGATAAAGTCCGGTTGAGAATTGCCAATGCAGGGGGCTCCTCCTATTTCTGGGTCACCTATGCAGGAGGAAAAATCACCGTGGTGGGCAATGACGGCAACGACGTGGAACCTGTGGAAGTAGATCGTTTTATCATCGGCGTATCCGAAACCTACGATATCGTGGTGACCCTGCCTGAAGATGGCAAAGCTTATGAACTTCTTGCCACACCCGAAGACCGTTCGGGATGTACCTCTCTTTTCCTGGGACAGGGCGAAAAACAATTTGCCGCTCAGCTGCCGCGGTTGGAATATTTTGAGGGCATGCAGATGATGAACGATATGATGAAAATGAATGGGGATATGCACGACATGGGAATGAATATGAGTATGCAGAAAATGGATATGAATGCCGTGATGTATCCGGAACTTTCAACACAGGGTAACAATAAGGAGATGGATCATTCTCAGCATGAGATGGATCGTATGCGTGAGGATGATCATGCACAGCATGCTATGCCTTCCGGCAAAATAGAAACGCTCAACTACGGCATGTTGAAGTCAACCCACATCACCACCTTAAATCCGGATGCCCCCGTAAAAGAATTGCGCTTTGAACTCACCGGCAATATGAACCGCTACGTCTGGAGTATGGACAACAAGGTACTTTCTGAAGTGGATAAAATTCCGGTCAAAAAAGGGGAAATACTGCGCATTACGCTCTACAACAATTCCATGATGCGCCACCCCATGCACCTGCATGGATTTGATTTCAGATTGCTCAACGGGCAGGGCGAATACGCTCCGCTGATGAATGTGATGGACATCATGCCGATGGAAACAAATGTCATCGAATTTGAAGCCAACACAGACGGTGACTGGTTTTTTCATTGCCACATCCTCTACCATATGATGGCTGGAATGAACCGCGTGTTTGAAGTAGGTGATTATGACAATCCGCGAATCCCAAACAAGGCCAAAGCATACAACCATTTGCAGCGGGAAAGCAATATGCTGCATTTGATGGCGCAGAATGATTTTGCGACCAACGGGAATGACGGAGAAGCCATGCTCCAGACAATCAGGTGGAGTCTCGGTTCAGAATGGCGCTTGGGATACAATGAAATAGACGGATACGAAGTGGAAACCCATCTGGGGAGATACATTGGAAAAATGCAATGGTTGATGCCCTTTGTAGGTTTTGACTGGCGTTACCGCAAAATGGGAATAGATGAACGTGAAGAAAATCTCTTCGGTCAGACAAATACAAAGGACACCAGAAGGGCAGTGAGTCTGGGAGTTTTGTACACCCTGCCGATGTTGGTCAACTTTCAGGCAGAACTGTACCACGACGGCATCGTAAGGCTCACATTGGTGAGAGAAGACATTCCCATTTCACGACGACTCAGAGCCGGATTTATGGTCAATACCGATATGGAATACATGGCCGGACTGAATTATATTCTCGGTAAAAATATTGGATTGCGTGCCCATTACGACAGCGATATGGGCTTTGGTGTGGGATTGATGTTGAGTTATTGACAAGGCTGGAATTGGAGGTTTTTCTCAGAAAAAGATTATTCCAAATATTTTCAGGAAATAGAAATGTCAGGGAATCAGAGAAAGCTTTGAACTATATATTCGCTTTTTCATTACAACTTTGAAGAGACCCCGACGGGGTCTAATATGAATACAAATCTGAAAAAACCACAAAATGAAAGAAAGTCACGAAATGAATCACAGCAAAGAAAATAAGAACCATTATACAAAATTCGTTTTGATGTTGGCAGGTTCTTTTATTGCCATGTACATTACAATGTATTTGAACACCTACGAAACAGACCATGTGTCCTTTAGCCTTACACGCTTTTACATGACTTGTTTGGGAATCTCCGCGATGGCATTGATCATGTTGGTCTTCATGTTGAATATGTACACGAATAAAATGAAAAATATGGCCATCATTCTGGGAAGTATCATTCTTTTTGTCAGCGCACTTACGCTCGTCAGAACCCAAACGCCTGTTGGTGACGTGCTGTATATGAAAGCGATGATACCCCACCATTCAATAGCAATTCTCACGAGCAAAAGAGCAGATCTACAAGACCCGGAAGTAAGAAAGTTAGCAGATGAAATTATAAAGGCCCAGGAAGAAGAAATAGCTGAAATGAATACCTTGCTGGAACGATTAAATAAGGAAAAATAATTGAGATGCCTGAGTACCAGTCCAGACCAAAACGGACATATATGAAATTGAACGGGCCATTGCCCGGACAGGATATTCCGTAAGTTGTGGGTAATTCCACAAAATCAAAAAAAAAAAAAGGTTGATTAATATGCTCCAATCGGTAGACCTCAGTGCCTGGGTAAATATTGTCACATCTTCCAAAATATTGTGATACCAAGCCCTTTATTAAGGGCTACCTTTATTAGAATTAAGCCAATTACAGGATAGCAGAAAATCTCTATCCATTTTTATTCAGATTTCCTTTAACAATTGATGGTATGTAATTCCCGATAGTTAAAATGCAATCTGGCTGGCAAGTAAACCATATCTGCAATAAAGCAAATATTAAAATTCAAATTTATGAAACGAAAAAGTTACGATACTGTCACCGAAGCCATGGCCGGGCTTAGAAAACTCGGCTATACATTTGATTTTTCAATTTTGACCGAAAAGGAATGTCTCATTTGTAATCTTACAGACACAGTATTATCCCCGGATGATTTTGAAATTGACGATTTTTACAGATTTGAAGGTGATAGCGACCCGGGCGATGCAATGATCGTTTATGCCATTTCAGCTAAAAAGCATGATTTGAAAGGCATCGTAGTGAATGCCTTTGGTATGTATGGCGCCAATGCCTCTTCTGCCATTGTGAAAAAATTGAATACGCATCCCAAAGCAGCTGCAATGGACATCATTGACAACATCACACGGCATGTCTGAAATAACTCAAGTTTCGCACAAGGATTTCTGTTCACCTCTTTGCTTCTAATGATCTGATATAACTTTATTTGGCGTCAGGTCGAGTGGTTTTTGAAGGAGCGT
>JBGTLS010000359.1:0-5412 GCA_041744015.1 Cryomorpha sp.
AATCCGGTGCTAACCGCGGCGGATTTGGAAATTATGTGACAGGTGACATTCTCCGCATCGCTGTACATGATAATGGAGTCAAATATTACAAAAATGGGACTCTGATTTATACGAGCAACCTCACACCTATACTGCCGCTTCTTGTAGATGCTTCAATCTGGCAAAATGGAGGCACTTTGAATAACGTGGTTGTCGCCAATCAAAGTCAGGCGAGTTTTGAAGCCATCTTCTCAGATGCCGGTCCTTCCACCTTATTCAATTGGCGCCTGAATGGTCAGCCCGTAGGAAATGGAAGTCCTTACTACACGGCTTCAAATATTTTTGACAGTGATCTGGTTACCTGTCAGGTAATACATGCATACAATGCCTGCGTTACTGTAACCCCTGTCTCAAACAAAATCGAGTATCGCGGGGCAGGTACCAATTGGCTGGGCATCATCGATGATGACTGGACACGACATGGCAATTGGTCCAATGGTGTCCCGGAATCGAGTAAATCGGCACAGATTCGATCGGGAACTCCTCACAGTCCTACTGTTACAACGATCGCACCGGTAAAAGATATTATCATTCAAACAGGAGCAAAACTTAAATTCAATGATGAGCAGGTCCTTCAGATATATGGTAATTTTACCAACAACGGCATATTTGATTCCGGAACAGGTGCGGTGGTTTTCATTGGAGATGGAAGCCGAATGATACAGGGTGAAACCACCTTCTATCGACTGATAATAAACTTAACTGAAGCTACTGACAGAATAGCACTGACCAATAACGCATTTATCACCGACGAAACCGTCTTCCTGCGTGGGGTTTTGGTTACCGGAACTCATGAAATTATTTATCTGAACAAAGCCACAACCCGGGAGGGTTCATATTTGAGCTATATAGATGGAACGAGCAGAAAAATAGGTAATCAGGCTTTCAAATTTCCTGTCGGTAAAAATGGTGTTTATGCTCCGATTCAAATCAGTGCGCCTACTCAGACAACAGATGCCTTCACGGCGACCTATATTGATGATAATCCGGGCAATGCCGGATTTTCACACCTCGTGCGCGACGAAAGTATTACTACTCTGAGTCAATGCGAATACTGGATGCTCAACCGGGAAAATGGCAATTCTGTTGTTTCAGTTACCCTCTCTTTTGAGAATGACCGAAGCTGCGGTATCGGCAATCCGGAAGAACTCGTAGTGGCTCGTTGGAATGGAATTCGATGGGAAAATCACGGATATCTAACACATACCGGAGACGCCGAAAGCGGATCCGTTACGAGTGGCTTACCTATTCTAAATTTCAGTCCATTTACACTCGGATCAGGCTCTGGAATCAACCCCTTACCAATCGAACTGCTCGATTTTTCAGCAGAAAAAAATGAGCGTACGGTTGATTTAACCTGGACTACCCTGAGCGAAATCAACAATGACTACTTCACACTCGAACGCAGTTCGGATGGAGTTAACTTTCATACCATTGCAATGATCAATGGAGTGGGTAATTCGTCCACGCTGGTCGAATACCAGTTTATCGATGATTCACCTTTGGCAGGGCTGAGTTATTACCGTCTCTCGCAAACGGATTTCAATGGAATCACTGAAACTTTCCCTGTTCGCGCAGTTCAGTTTGACGAAATGAAAGAATTTACTGTCTATCCCAATCCTTCAAATGGCGTATTCCAACTAGACTTTCATGGCACCTCAGCCTTTCGGCAAATAAACGTGTACAATTTAGCAGGCGTTTCCGTCATGAATCTTTCATCATCAGACACGATCACCCGGATTGATTTAACATCACTCCCAACGGGAATGTATTTGATAGAAACCCGAAACGGTTTGTCTGTCCAACGTCAAAAAGTGGTGATCCAGTAAAATATTCTAACCAGATGTTTACAAAAATAAAAGAGCTGTCCAATGGATGGCTTTTTTGGTGTTCCCCATTGGAATGAAAAATTAAGCCTATAAAAAAGGAGCCACCTCTTATGGCAGCTCCTTTCTTTAAAACTGTATTCATAAGCCTATGAAGAATGAATACAAGTTGGTCTGAAAACGGAAGTTGTTGCGAAAAACTTCTTATTGAACCTCGTACTTGTTGCAAATACATGTGTGTGACGAGAGGCGGCATTTAATTGTTACACCTAAAAAAAAAATCTTTGACATTCGTTTCTGTAGTAAAATGTATTTTCAGGTAAATATGGCAATGGACGTTTGATTTGATAATTTTACCCCATGATTCCATCAAAATATATTGAGGATGCAGTGAATGAAGTATCTTCTCTACCTGGTGTGGGACGCAAAACAGCGCTGCGCTATGTCCTCGATTTGTTGTCGCGGTCGGAGGTAGAGGTCTCACGATTTACAAAGGCCATTGATGATTTACGCAAACATATTAAACTGTGTAAAGTTTGCCGAAATGTATCAGATGCGGAAATCTGTGGGATATGTGCAAATAAATCACGCGATCAGAAAACAATTTGCGTGGTGGAAGACATTCGGGATGTAATGGCCATTGAAGCTACCCATCAGTATAAAGGTTTGTACCATGTCCTCGGAGGTAAAATATCCCCCATGGATGGGATAGGCCCTTCTGACTTACATATTGATAGCTTATTGCATAGGATCAATGGGCAGGAAATCAAAGAACTGATTCTGGCTCTGTCGTCAACCATGGAAGGTGACACTACTTCCTATTTCATTTACAAAAAGATACAAAATCCGGAAGGAATCACTGTATCGACATTATCGCGTGGTGTGGCCGTGGGCGACGAGCTACAGTATGCAGATGAATTGACACTTGGCAGATCGATACAATACAGAACTCCATATGATAAAGCGCTGTATTGATGGTGGATCTTTCAGTGGTCATTGTCAATTACAACGTTGAGTATTTTCTCGAACAATGCCTCCACAGTGTCTTTCGCGCGGCGGAAGAAATAAAGTGTGAGGTTTTTGTCGTAGACAACAACAGCGTTGACGGATCCCTGGCCATGGTCAGAGAGAAATTTCCCGATGTCAAACTCATTGCCAATGAGCACAATGTCGGCTTTAGCAAAGCAAATAATCAGGCGATTCTTCAATCCACCGGAAGATATGTATTGCTTCTCAATCCAGATACCCTCGTTGAGGAAGACACATTTGCAAAATCCGTTCAATTTATGGATGTTCATCCTGAGGCGGGTGGATTGGGAGTGATGATGATTGATGGAAAAGGCCGGTTTTTGCCTGAGAGCAAACGCGGATTGCCCACACCTTCAGTCGCTTTTTACAAAATATTTGGGTTGTCATCCCTCTTTCCAAAATCAAAAATATTTGGACGTTACCACCTCGGATTTTTGGACAATGAAGAAACCCACGAAGTAGAGATACTTTCGGGTGCATTTATGCTGATGCGAAAAACTGCACTCGATAAGGTTGGATTGCTCGACGAAGCATTTTTCATGTACGGTGAAGATATTGACCTCTCATACCGCATCTTAATGGGAGGTTATAAAAACTATTATTTTCCTGAAACGCGTATTATCCACTATAAAGGTGAAAGCACGAAAAAAAGCAGTGTAAATTATGTCTTCGTTTTTTATCGGGCCATGGTAATTTTTGCTGAAAAGCACTTCACAGCACGAAATGCACAGCTTTTTTCGTTTTTCATAAATTTCGCTATTTATCTGAGGGCGGGTGTGGCCATTATACATCGTTACGTAAAGCGCATCGCACTTCCACTCACTGATGCCGTTTTGATAACGCTTGCACTTTTCTTTCTCAAAGAAGAATATGAAAAATATGCACACTTAAATTTTGAGCAGGATTTTATCAGCTATGCCCTTCTTATCTACACAGCCATCTGGATGCTCTCTGTGTATCTCAGTAGTGGGTATAAAAAACCAACTCAAATAGCTAAAATTTTACGTGGTATCGCCACAGGAACAGTCGTTATACTTACACTTTACGCCCTATTACCAGAAAATTTGAGATTTTCCAGGGCACTGATCTTATTCGGTACCGGTAGCACCCTGCTCGTATATATTGTTACGCGATTCCTCCTGTTTCTCACAGGTTCAAATAGTTTCCAATTCGGTCAAAAGACCGATCAACACATCGGTATTGTAGCAGGGCAATCAGAATTTGACCGAATTAAAAATCTGATCGAGGATTCCGGAATGACTTTTAAATCACTGATTCGCATACAACCGGAAAATGAGAAAAATGGGACCTCCACCCACGCCGACCGAATTCAGGAAATCGTAGATGTCTACAAACTGGATGTAGTGATTTTCAGCGGACAGGACATTCCTTCACAGCGCATCATTGGACTGATGGCCAGTGTGGAAGCCCCACAATTGGATTTTAAAATCGCTCCTCCGGAAAGTTTGTATATCATAGGGAGCAATTCGATCGAAAAGGGCGGAGAACTTTTCATTATGGATTTGAATGCTGTCTCCAAAACTGTCAACCGGCGAAAAAAACGTGCTTTTGATCTGGGAATGGCCTTGATTTTACTGAGTTTTTCACCTGTTTTAATTTGGTTTATTGAGCGTAAACCGACATTCGTCCAAAATGCATTTGATGTAATTCTCGGCGTCAAAACATGGGTTGGTTACGCTATTTCCAGTCAGGAATACAAAAAACTACCATATTTAAAACCGGGTGTTTTAAATCCTCTCGACAGATTACCCCGTGTAAAAGCTCCAATTGAAACGGCTAAAAAGCTGAATGCGGTTTATGCGCGTGAATACAGCATTCGCAATGATTTTTATATCCTGACTTATGGATTTAAGCACCTTGGGAGGCGTGATACTCCTGGTGTATAAGCCAAATTGTGATTCAGGATATTTCAACTAATTTTGTCGCGCCATCCAAGAACTAAAATATGCCACAAATCGAAGTACTCCTTCCGAAAATGGGCGAAAGCGTCGCCGAAGCCACCATTATAAAGTGGGTTAAAAATGAAGGTGATACCATAGAAGCTGACGAACCCATCATAGAAATTGCCACAGATAAAGTAGACAGTGAAGTGCCTGCGCCAGATGCGGGAATTTTAATCAAAAGGCTTTGCGAAGAAGGTGATGTGATTGCAGTAGGTCAGCCTATTGCAATTATCGATACCGGAGGTGATGAGAAAATCGACAAGTCTTCGACTAAACCAGTGCAGGAAAGCATTCCGGCAGCGCTGAAGGTAGATGCGTCCAACGGTCATGAAAAAACAGAAGTACCTGAACTCGTCAGCATCGAAAATGATACTATCCGGAAAACAGGTGCCTCCGGAAGATTTTACTCTCCCCTTGTGCGCAACATCGCCCGGGAAGAAGGTATAGGTGCGAGTGAACTCGAGCAAATCCAGGGTACTGGACTGGAAGGACGGGTAACCAAAAAAGATATTCTCAACTATATCCCCTTGCGGAAAAAAGGTGGGAAAAGCGCG
>JBGTLS010000360.1:0-9709 GCA_041744015.1 Cryomorpha sp.
TCATTGACTATAGTCAACTCCTTGGTTTCCAAAAGTGCGTGCGCCTTGATATTGTACTTTCTGGTTCAGCCACTCGACTCTATTGACAGACTCTAATTATAGTTGGTAAAAAGTGAGAATTTTTTAAAATTCCAGATAAGAAAAATGGCTAATTCGAACTACGTGCTTTCAATATCTGAACGCAAAAAGATAGGTTAGAACAGACTTGAAACGCAATCTTACTTATTCCATGTTGTGATATACATTCTGAACGTCATCATCTTCCTCGAGGCGTTCCAATAATTTATCGACATCAATTTCCTGTTCTTCGGTGAGTTTTTTTGTGTCGTGTGGGATGCGTTCCAGCCCTGAATTTATTACTTCCAATTGAAGTTCTTCAATTCCTTTTTGAAGCGTTCCAAAATCAGAAAAGGCGGCATAAACCATAATTCCATCTTCTTCTTCAAAAATTTCTTCGGCGCCGAAATCGATGAGTTCAAGTTCCAATTCTTCGGTATCCCGCTCGCTTTTACCCAATTTGAAAAAACATTTGTGGTCAAACATGAATTCCACTGATCCGGAATTGCCCAGGGTGCCATGGCATTTATTGAAATGATTGCGCAGATTGGCCACTGTTCGGGTTGTATTGTCCGTGGCAGTTTCCACGAGTATGGCGATACCGTGAGGGGCATAACCTTCGTATACTACTTCTTTGTAATCTTCCTGATCTTTGTTGCTGGCTTTTTTAATGGCGCGCTCTACATTGTCTTTCGGCATATTGGCCGACTTACAGTTCTGAATGACTGCTCGAAGCCGGGAATTTGAATCCGGATCGGGACCTCCTTCCTTTACAGCCATCACAAGATCCTTGCCTAGTCGGGTGAAGATTTTACTCATTTTTGACCAGCGCTTCATTTTGCGCTCTTTTCGGAATTCAAATGCTCTTCCCATCGGATGATTTTTGCGCGAATTTAATGAGTTTCGCTTTGGTTGAAAGTATTAGATGATTGTTTTGTCTGGATACCTATATCCAGTGTTTCGCACATGCGCTGCTGTGCAAGTTTGGTGAGTTCATTTACATTCAGCGATTTTACATCTTCAGAGGTGATCGGTTTACCAATTCGCACCAATACCTCATGACCATTCTGCAGTTTGCCTCCGGGTGGTAAAATCTGGTGTGTGCCTGATACGGCGATAGGTACCAATGAGATTGAACCAATTTTTGCCAGGTGAAATGTGCCTTTTTTAAAAGGTTGAAGTTGGCCGGATTTTGATCGCGTACCTTCCGGAAATGTGATAATTGATTTACCCCTTTCCACAGCCCGGGCAGCTTTTTCCATGGAGATACGCGCCCGCTCCGGGTTACTTCGATCCACGAAAATCATTCCTATGGCGTACATACCCCATCCAAAAAGCGGAATTTTTAGAATCTCGCGCTTTGAAATAAAGTAGAGGGGGAGAGGCACTGCAGAGCAAATAGCCGGTATGTCGTAAAGTGAAGAATGGTTGGCGTAGAAGATGCAGGGTGTAGGCGGTTCAATGTGATGGAGTCCTTCGACGCGCAAATTGGCGCGTACGATCCACAACAATCCCGGCCCCCACATTTTCCCGCTTACAAAACGGTATACGCCGCCTTTTGGCAGCCAGGAAAATGCCAGTACCAGCAAGCCTGATATGGCCGAAAGAAACAGAATTACAAAAGCTCTGATTGAATTTGAGATTTTTTTAGAATACAAAGAAAACGAATTTGTGCAGCTTCTGAATACAGCTTTAATTTTGATCCTGCCTGCGCAAAAAACAAAAGAGGCCTCCCACATAAGGGAAGCCTCTTCAGTACTTTGACATTATTTATTTAGAATCGCCTCCCAAAATGAGTGGCAGGCCGTCTTTTCCCTGACCGATTACAACCACTTTGGCATTGGCCGACCTGGAAAGATCAAGGGTCGCTTCGATTCCCTTCCATCGCAATAATTTATCGGAAATTCCTTCGGAAACGATGTCCTGAAAATCTTTAATCCCCTGGGCTTCGATACGTTTTCTCTGGGCTTCTTTTTCCTCTTTTTGAATCCGGAATTCATATTCCTGACTTTCCTGCTCCTGTTTGAGTTTTTTCTCAATAGCTTCTTTGATATTTGGCGGAAGCCCGATACCTCTGATGAGTATAGCGTCGAGATAAATATTCATTCTCTCAAGTCGCGTTCTTACATCATTATAAATTTCATCCTGAATGAAGTCCCGCTTGGTGCTATACAATTCTTCCGGATCGTACCGGCCCACCACCTGCCGGGCCGCTGAGCGCACCTCTGGCATTACGATGACATCTTTGTAGTTGAGACCGATTGTCTGGTGAATGGTGCCTATTTCTGCAATGATCGGTCGAAAACGTATGGACATTTCGATACTTATAGACAAGCCATTTTTTGAAAGTGCCTCCAGATCTTCGCGCTGTTCCTGATTCCTTACATTATAGATGTACATAGAATTCCACGGGGCGATAAAGTGGAATCCCTCGGAAAAATGGAAATCGGTAACTGTACCACCCCCGAACTGTCTGTACAATACACCTGCTTCACCAGATTTGATTGTGACTGTTGACGTTTGCCACAACACGAGTAGCAATACGAATATTCCCACGACCGTGAGAACTAAATTTCTTTGTTTGGTTTCCATAATAAAAGTTTTAAAAAAAATTGAAATGACCCGATTTTCAGGTCGTTTTCTGGTCTGTGGCGAAGGTAATCCTTACCTTTGGCAAAACGTATTTAATTATGAAAATAGTCCAGGATAAGAACCAGGTTGCCGTCCATTATACAGGAACACTGAAATCGGGTGAAGTGTTTGACACCTCCCGTGAAAGAGAACCTTTAGAATTTACTGTAGGTGCGGGACAAATGATTCCCGGTTTTGAAAACGCCGTAAAGGGAATGCAAATGAATGAAGTAAAAACCATCACAATTGCTCCGGAAGAAGCTTATGGTGAAGCGAATCCCGAAATGGTACAGGAAGTGCCTAAGTCGCAATTGCCTGAAGGATTGGAGCCTTTCGTGGGCCAGCAGCTTTCTTCACAAATGGCCGACGGACAGGAAATAATTGTTCGGGTAGCCGACGTGCAGGAAGATCATATTAAGATCGATGCCAATCATCCATTGGCTGGTGAGGAATTGACATTTGAAATAGAGGTGGTTTCCATTTCCTGATACCCATTAAAGACTGCCTCAATTTTTATTTTCTTTTTTTTCAGGAATGAACGTGTAGACATAAGTCGCATCATTTTCATTTGATTTTTCTGCTTCTGCTATTTCCGCAGAAGCAGAAATTTCCTCCTCTTCTTCCGGCTCTGATTCCCACTGATAAACCGGTCGTTGAGGTCCCTGTTTTCTGTAAAATACAGCCAGGGCAAATCCGGCGATGCCACCCCAGAGATGACCTTCCCAGCTGATACCGGGATCAACAGGCAAGATTCCCCACCACATTCCACCGTAGAGAAAAACCACGACAAAAGAGAGCGATGCCACCCTTTTCTCACGCCGCAACCATCCGCTCAAAAAGAGAAATGCTGCCAGGCCGTATACGATTCCGCTTGCGCCTATGTGATAAGATTCTCTGCCCGAAATCCAAAGCCAGATACCGGCAATGATCCAAATTCCCAAAAGCGTTTTCCATGCCAGGGTCGGATAGAAGTAAAATAGCATCCAGCCCAGAACAAGCATGGGTGCTGAATTATTGATGAGGTGAGAAAAACTACCGTGGATAAACGGCATGGTAAAAATGCCTGGTATCCCTTCGATGGACCTCGGGAATAAACCATATCGGGAGAAAGGAACCTGAAATTCGATTCCAATGAGGTGAACCACCCACATCAGGCTTACAAAAATCAAAGGGAATGCTGCCGCAGTGACGATACGCCTCCCGGATTGATATGTTGTCGTATCAACCACAGTTTCTATTTAATGTTCCTTTGTTTTTTGATCGTTTCGTATGCTTCCTGAACTTTTACGAATTTCTCCCGTGCTGCTTTTTCGAATTCCGGGCCGAGTGTACTCACTTTATCCGGATGATATTTGGTTGCCATCTTTCTGTAAGCTTTTTTAATTTCAGCTTCAGTAGCATTTTCTTCAATTTCCAGAATTTTATATGAGCTTTCCGTATCAGCGCCAAACATAGCTCTGATAGATTCATAATCTTTGTGATTGATACCGAGGTGCCGCGCTATTTCCTCCAGCGTTTTAATCTCCCGGCCATCGAGGGTCAGGTCTGCAGCAGCCAATCCGAAGAGGTAATGCATCAATTGTAAGCGCAACGGATGCTGCATATTGGTGCGAATTTGTTCGCATACCTCTCTGAGCGGAATGGGTTTTTCCAGAATGTCGCGAAGCAACACCAGTTGTTCCTTTGCTTTGTATGAGCCAAACTGTCTGGTTAAAAACTGCCGTACAAAATCGAGTTCCGATTTCATCACTTTTCCGTCAGCTTTCATAATGGCTGCCGAAAGAACCAACAGGCTCACTACAAAATCATTGGGAGTGGTGCGATATACGCGTCGCTGACCGGGATTAAAAACCGTCGTACCGCTGGAAGTATCGATCATCGATCCCACCGCAAAACCTAAAATAGCACCTATCGGGCCGCCCAGGACAAACCCGAGTCCGCCACCAATCCATTTTCCGTAATTCTTCATCTATAAAATCTTTACCAGCTTCCGCCAGCTCCTCCGCCGCCAAAGCTTCCTCCACCGAATCCGCCGAAACCGCCTCCACCACCGAAACCACCACCACCACTTCTGAAACCACCAAAATGGCCGCCATGTCCGCGATTAGATGCACTCATCAGTGCCAGAGCCGCCCAAAATCCGAGATTGTTGGTGCGTGCATAGGAATTTGTTCGTTTGTAAAACAAAAGAAACCAGATACCAAATACAATAAGAAAAGGAATGATGGCTGCTATGCCCGGATTTTTTGACGATTTTTTGGTGTATTCGTCAGAATTGTATTCACCAGTGGCGAGTTCTGAGATTACTGTCAAGGCTTTATCCAATCCGGCATAATAGTTTTCATTTCGAAATTCCGGAATCATTTCCTGATCGACGATCAAAAATGCTGTTGCATCAGGTATAGCACCTTCGAGTCCCCGACCTGTTGCGATAAAAGCCTTACGGTCTCCCGGTCCTCCGGTGGGTTTTACAAGAATGACAATGCCATTGTCCAGTTCGCGTTGACCTACTTCCCATCGCTTGCCTATTTCGTATGCCGTCATTGCAGCATCCCCAGCACACAGTTCAGCAATCGTAACAATTACTACCTGATTGCTCGTCTGGTTATTGAGATTCAGCAATTTTTCCTCGAGGGCATTTTCTTCTGCCGTGCTGAGAATATTGGCTGCATCCACCACAAGGCGATTGGGTTTCGGGGGATAACATGCATCATTTTGCGCGAAAGCAGCGGGAAGAAAAGAGCACGTGAGTGCCAACACAATGGCAACTTTAATTTTAATCATTTGATTTTGGTTTCTCACCAAACGAAATCTCATTGCTGAGTTCGTTCTGGTTGTCAGCACCTTTCGGGAAATGCGTTTTTAATTGTTCTCCTGCCATTAGAATTCCTTCACTCAGACCCGTGGCGTAATTTCCATTTTTAAATTCTGAAATCAAATGATCCTTGATGCGGCCCCAGAAATTTTCGGGGACTTTGGTGTTGATGCCCGCATCGCCAAGAATGGCTAATTTATGATCCTCATACGATACATAGAACAACACCCCACTTCGCTCAGCTGTTTTGTGCATGCCGAGTTTTTCAAAAATGAATGCTGCGTGGTCGAGCACATCTTCTTTACATCGCTGCTCCAGATGCACCCGGATTTCTCCGCTGGTTTGGCGTTCAGCCTGACTTATGGCATCGGTAATTTGCCTTTTCTGAGCATCGCTAAAAAAATTTTCCGCCATCTTAAAACTGTACTTGTGGAGCATTTTCGGTGCCTTCGACTGATTCAAAGTAACCTTTCTGCTCAAAATCAAACATGCCCGCTATCAGGTTTCTTGGGAATTTACGGATATACGTATTGTAATCGCCAACAGATGCATTAAAATTGTCACGTGCTACACTGATTCTGTTTTCAGTTCCTTCCAATTGTGCCTGTAACTGACTGAATTGTTGCGAAGCTTTGAGATCAGGGTAACGTTCTACAGTTACGAGCAATCGTGACAAGGCTCCGCTCAGTTGCTGCTGCGCTGCTTGAAATTCAGCTATTGCTTCCGGGCTCAGGTTGTCAGCGTTCACCTGCACACCCGTAGCTTTGGCACGGGCTTCAACAACAGCTGTTAGTGTTTCCTGTTCGAAATCCGCATATCCCTTCACCGTGTTTACAAGGTTGGGTATTAAATCACTTCTTCGTTGATATTGGGTTTCAACAGTAGCCCAGGATCTGGCAACGGCCTCATCTTTTTCCACGATGGTATTGTAACCGCATGAACTCAGGGTAATAGCTCCAAGAAGGATAACAAGTAGTCTTTTCATTTTATTTTTAATGATGTTTGATTGCTCAAAATTAGTTGATTAATTCAATGCTTCTGCGAATAAACCTGCTCATGGCTTCACCTTTCAGCATATTTTGCGAAAGCAGGGCGAGGTCGACGGTTTGGCTCAAAAGATCTTTTTTACGTGTCTCATCTTTTTCGCTGGCTATTTGGCCAATCAGCGGGTGATTCGAATTGACCACAAGGTTGTACATTTCAGGAAATGAACCAAACATATTTCCACCACCGGTCATTTGCTGTTCCTTCATGCGTCTCATAAATTCACTTTGGGTGATGATCATCGGTTGATCTTTTTCGCTCATGGATTCAAACTGTATGGTGAATTTTGCCTTTTCCACAGCTCCTTCGATGAAGGGTTTCAATGCAGTTTGCTCTTCTTCTGATAATTTGGATGGAAGGTTTTCTTCTTTTGAAATGAGCTTATCTATCGTGTCTGCATCCACACGCGCGAAACTGATACCATTTATTTTTTGCTCCAGCTTGCTAACCACGTGGCTCGTTAGTGGGCTATCCAAAATAATCACATCGTAATTGCGGTTTTGTGCAGTTTCAATGAAGCTATGTTGCAATTTTTCATCACTTGCGTAAAGCAGAATCGTTTTTTGGTCTTTATCGGTCTGAGAATCTTTTACTTTCTCTTTGTATTCTTCGAGTGTGTGGAATGATCCATCTACGGAACGAACCAAATAGAATTTCTCTGCTTTATCATAGAATTTCTCATCCGTAAGCATTCCGAATTCGACGAAAAGTTTGATGTCTTCCCATTTTTTCTCAAAGTCAGCGCGGTCATTTTTGAACATGCTGTGCATTTTGTCGGCCACCTTTTTGGTGATGTGAGAAGAAATCTTCTTTACGTTGCCGTCTTCCTGTAAATAAGATCTTGAGACATTGAGTGGGATATCTGGAGAGTCGATCACGCCGTGAAGCATGGTCAAAAATTCAGGAACAATATTCTCAACATTGTCTGTGATAAAAACCTGATTGGAATAAAGGCTGATTTTGTTTTTCTGCATTTCAAAGTTGTTTTTCAACTTCGGGAAATACATGATACCTGTCAGATTGAAAGGAAAATCAACGTTCAGGTGTATGTGAAACAATGGTTCTTCGAAACTCATTGGGTAGAGCTCACGATAAAAACTTTTGTAGTCGGCATCGGTCAGGTCTACCGGAGCCTTTGTCCAGGCCGGATTCGTATTGTTGATAATGACGTCTTCAACAATTTTGGTCTCTTTGCCTCCTTCAATTTCTTTTCCTTCGACATCTTTTTCCTTTTCAACGCGCTCAGTGGTTCCAAACTTAATCGGCACAGGAAGAAATTTGCAGTATTTATTGAGGATGGTTCGCAACCTGCTTTCTTCCAAAAACTCCAAAGAGTCTTCAGCTATATGCAATATGATATCCGTTCCTTTGGTTTTCTTTTTGGTTTCTTCCATGGTGTAATTGGGGCTGCCATCGCAGGACCATATTACAGCAGTAGAATTGGGTTGTTGAGAGCGCGTAATGATATCCACGCGTTCCGCAACCATAAAAGCGGAATAAAACCCAAGTCCAAAATGTCCGATAATGGCATTTTTCTTATCGCTATCCTTATATTTTTGAACGAATTCTTCGGCACCTGAAAATGCAATCTGATTGATGTATTTGGCCACCTCTTCGGCTGTCATTCCAATTCCGTTGTCACGCACCGTGATTTTTCTTGCCGCTTTGTCGATGATTACCTCAACCTTCAGATTGTCAGTATCCGCCTTGACTTCTCCGAGCGAAGCAAGCGTTTTCAATTTTTGGGTCGCATCTACGGCATTGGAAACGAGTTCCCTTAAGAAAATTTCGTGGTCGGAATAGAGAAATTTCTTGATGATTGGAAAGATGTTTTCCGTCTGAACATTGATACTTCCTTGCTGCATTTTTTTCGAATTTTAATAGTCGGATCGGCGAACTCCAATTCATATGCCATAGCGGACTTTCTGACAAATTGGCGCAAAAAAAGAGAGGCCAATGACGGCCTCTCTTTTTGGTCGTATAAATAAGTGATTATCGGGCGATCATAAATTTCTCAATGATTACGTCAGCACCCGTAGTTAAACGATAAATGTAGATGCCGTTGGGCAAGTGAGCACCAGAGAATTCAAGTCGGTATTCCTGACCGGTCGCGGTTACCTGATTGAACAAGGTTTCCACCATTCTTCCATTCATATCATATACTTCGAGTGTGGTGTATTCCTCTTGCGGGCTGGTAAAGGTTACAAAAGAAGGACCGGCCGTCGGGTTTGGTGAAGATGCGAGATTGGCCACACCACAGTTTTGGATGGTAACAGAAATGGAGTTGGATAAATCATAGCAGCCTTGCAGATCACCAGGAAATTGAACGCCTGCGATAATTACGCCAGTTTGATAGCTTATGTGGGTTACTGCGTAATTTCCCGGCGCGAGTCCATTCAGGTTGAAATTTCCAGTGGCGTTATTCGCTATAATCTGTTGACCAAGCGCAGAAGATGTTAATCCAAAACGACTGAATTCGCCAGATTTACCGCTCACCGAAACTGAAATGGAGCTGGCACTGCCTGCGTTTGCACAAACTGTGGTTGGGCTAAGCGCCGTAAGGGTACCCCCGGCTGGTTCTGGTCGCAAGAAGATGTTTATAGCATTTGCTGCTACTCCATAACATCCCACCAGACTTCCAATTTGAGAAATGTTGGTGATGGATCCAATATTGGTCACATCATTTTCAAATCGAATGTATCGAATACTGTAATTACCGGCGGGTTTGTTGTCGAGGTTGAAAAGAGAATTATTTACTCTTGTTTCGATTATATTTCCAGCACTATTTATCAAAGCCCATCGTTGGTTGGTGCCTACCGCACCAGAAACGGTTACATTTATGCCCGAAGGAGATCCGGTTCCAACGCAGAAGCTGCGGTTTGTAGGCGCAGAAAGTGTTCCTCCGTCAGCCTGACATGCCGATGGACATTGAGAATCACAGCTTCCAAAACAAACGATTGGAAATGTGGTATTTGCTGAAGGACCTGTTGCTATGCGGTTAAATCCCCCAAAACCATCATCGCTTCCACATGCTTCGGGTACTGATTCAGCAAAATCGAATGAATTGCCATTAAGGTATTTCCATAAAATGGTGCTGCCTGCCGGGATACTTGCAGTAAAGCTGTATATACCTCCACCCTGAGCGATCATTGCTGTTGGGGT
>JBGTLS010000361.1:0-1700 GCA_041744015.1 Cryomorpha sp.
TGATCAAATAAAAGCTTTTACAGACAGGGTTTATACCCTTGATCAGATCGCAGAAGCCCATCGGTATGTGGATACCGGAATGAAAAAAGGCAATGTTGTAGTCCGCATTTCTCATGAAAACAACACAGAATTATGAAAGCCATTATTTACCATAAATACGGTAATCCTGAAGAACTGCAATTGAGCGAAATAGAAAAACCGGTGCCCAAAGATCACGAGGTTTTGGTGAAAGTTCACGCAGCTTCAGTCAATTCCTGGGATTGGGATTTGCTCAGAGGGAAGCCCTATGGCTATCGGCTTTTTTTCGGATTATTTAAACCAAGATATTCCGTGATCGGATCGGATATCGCCGGCACTGTGGTGGAATTGGGAAGCAAAGTCACGGAATTTAAAGTAGGTGATGAGGTATTTGGAGACATTTCTGGAAATGGATTTGGCGCTTTCGCGGAATTTGCGCGGGCCCGTGCGATGGTGATGACCCTCAAACCAACCGAAGTAACTTTTGCGACCGCTGCCGCCATACCTCAAGCGGGAATTCTCGCTTTGCAGGGACTGCACCACAGGGGCAATATAATATCGAAAGGTCAAAAAATTCTGATCAATGGGGCGGGTGGAGGCGTAGGCACTTTTGCCATTCAAATCGCCAAAACCTTTGGAGCGGAAGTAACGGCTGTGGACAGTGCAATGAAACATGATTTGATGCGATCGCTTGGCGCCGACCATGTAATCGACTATACTAAAAATGATTTTACGAATAGCGATTACAGCTATGATCTCGTTCTGGATATGGTTTTTAATCGTCCGGTATCCAGGGCCAAAAAGGTTTTAAACCCCGGTGGGGCCTATGTCATAATCGGTGGAGAACCCGCACGCCTTTTTAAATTGATGATTCCCGGCATTTTTAAGAAAAATCAAAATAAAACTGTGTCGTTGCTCATGCATAAACCCAATAGAAAAGACCTCGAATTCCTGTTGCGTCTTGTGGCAGAAGGTCGATTAAATCCGGTAATTGAAAAACGGTTTCCCTTAAACCAAACAGCTGATGCCCTGCTTCATTTGGGTCAAATGAAAGCGAAAGGAAAAATTGTTATTTCGATTTAATTTTTATTCTGCGCAGGAGGTTTTTTCGATCGCCAGTTTACGATCATTTTTTGACTGCAATTTGTCCGTATCGCGGACATATTGAAAAAGGGAATTGCTGTTTTGTGTTGCGTCGAGTGCTATTAAAAAATCTTCCGCCCATTTTTCAACATTATAAAATTTCAGTTTTTTTTGAAGAATATTCATCCGTGTCTTTTGCTCCTCAGGAGGCATTTCCAAAGCATATTTTAAAGTATCGGCAATCTGTTCAAAATTGCACGGATTGATGAGCAGCGCTTCTGTCATCTCCTGGGCCGCACCAGCCATTTCGCTCAATACCAGCACACCATCCTGATTTACGCGCGACGCTACAAATTCTTTAGCCACCAGATTCATTCCATCCCGCAGCGGATTGATCAATGCCACATGAGATGAAGCGTATAAATCAATCAGGTTTTCAAAAGGCATCGACCGGTAGAAATACCATATAGGTGTCCAGTTTACGGTACTGAATTTCCCATTGATTTGTCCCACAAGCTCATCTGTTTCTCTTTTCAGGAGTTGATATTGATGAACGTCTGATCGCGAAGGCACAGCGAGCATAATCAGGTGAACTTTTT
>JBGTLS010000362.1:0-22617 GCA_041744015.1 Cryomorpha sp.
AAACCCCACCTGACCCAATCCCTGCATGGAAACCATGAGCAAACATGGCAGGCACAGGATAAGTCTTATGAGGTCAGGACGCAACATATCGCATAAAATTACACACAATAATGACGGTCGGCAAGGCCAAATAGTTGGTAACCGGGAAGATTTAATAGAAAAAAGATGCAATCATGCGATTCGCAGCTATTCTTGCTGCATATGATTCAATCCAAAAAAACCTGTACCTTTGCACCTTCATTTAGCGACCGAGGAAAACGCATGAGCGACCCTATCAAACACGAGTGCGGAATCGCACTCCTGAGGCTCAAGAAACCCCTGACTTTTTACCGTGAAAAATACGGCACGTCATTCTACGGGCTCAATAAGCTGTATCTCCTCATGGAAAAACAGCACAACCGCGGTCAGGATGGTGCAGGGGTGGCAAGTATCAAATTGGATGTAGAGCCGGGAAAGCGGTATATCAGCCGTTACCGCTCAAACAGCCAACGCCCCATTCAGGATACTTTCGACTATATCAACAAACGTTTCAAGGAAATTGGGGACGAGTTTCCCGATAAATTAACGGATGTACAGTGGTTAAAAGACAACGTGGGTTTCACTGGTGAACTTTTCCTGGGCCATGTGCGCTATGGCACTTTCGGAAAAAACAGTATCGAGAGTTGTCACCCTTTCCTGAGGCAGAACAACTGGAAAACCAGAAACCTGGTCGTGGCCGGAAATTTTAACCTCACCAATGTCGACGAACTGTTCAACCTCCTGGTGAGTATCGGTCAGCATCCGAAAGAAAAATCGGATACGGTGACGGTGATGGAAAAAATCGGTCACTATCTCGATGAAGAAAACGACCGAATCGTAGAAAAATACAGGGCGCTCGGCTATTCCAAACAGGACATTACATCGAAAATAGAAGAGAAACTTGACATTCCCTACATCCTTCGCCACTCGGCAGAAGATTGGGATGGCGGTTATGCCATGGCGGGATTAATTGGTCACGGAGATGCTTTTGTGCTGCGCGATCCGAATGGTATTCGTCCCGCATTTTGGTTTGAAGATGAAGAAATTGTGGTGGTGGCTTCTGAAAGACCGGTGATTCAAACGGCTTTTAACCTTCGCGCCGAACAAATCAGGGAAATCGAACCGGGCCACGCCCTGATCATCAAAAAAAATGGCGCAGTAAGCGAAGTGGCCATCACACCGCCCGCCCCGCGTCTGGCTTGTTCTTTCGAGCGCATCTACTTTTCCAGAGGTTCAGACCAGGACATATACCGGGAGCGCATCAATCTCGGCAAGAGCATCGTGCCAGCCGTGCTGAAAAGTGTGGAAGGGGATTTAAAAAACAGTGTATTCAGTTTTATTCCCAACACCGCTGAGGTCGCTTTTTTCGGTATGATGAAAGGTCTCGAAGACCACCTGAATGACCTGAAGAAAGAAATGATTCTTGCCCTCGGCAATGATATTAATCCCGACAAGCTGCAGGACATTTTGCAAATGCGACCCCGCATGGAAAAGATCGCCGTGAAGGATGCGAAACTCCGCACCTTTATTACCCAGGACGAATCGCGCGATGACATGGTGGCCCATGTATACGACATCACTTACGGCACTGTGAATCCGGGCGTCGACAACCTCGTGGTAATCGATGACAGCATCGTGCGGGGCACCACCCTCAAACAAAGCATCATCCGTATTTTGAACAGGTTGAACCCCAAAAAAATCGTGGTCGTCTCAAGCGCTCCGCAAATCCGTTTTCCGGATTGTTATGGAATCGACATGGCGAAGTTGGGCGACTTTATTGCCTTCCAGGCCGCAATTTCCCTCATCAAAAAATCCGGAAAGGAGAAGATTCTCAGGGATGTTTACGAAAAGTGCAAACAACCCCAACAAATCGGAAAAACGGAAATTCCCAATTATGTAAAGGAGATTTACGCTCCATTCACCTACGAGGAGGTTTCAAAAGAAATATCCATTCTTCTCAAGCCCGATGAGGTGAACTGCGAGGTGGAAATACTCTTCCAAACCATTGATAATTTGCACCTGGCCTGTCCAAACCACCTCGGCGACTGGTATTTCTCGGGCGAATATCCCACCCCCGGCGGCAACCGGGTGGTAAACCGGGCTTTCGTGAATTATTTTGAAGGCAGGAACGAAAGGGCTTATTGAATTGGGAGTGGGGAGTTCGGAATTCGGAACTGGAGTTTAGAATTGGGATGCAAGTGCTAGCGTCCCGGTAGAGAGGCTTCACCCGGCGTCCCGCCGGTTCGCAATGGAAGAAATCTCGCCACCGCACATGCTAGTGTCCCGCTAGCATGCCTTGAGCCGGCGTCCCGCCGATTCAACAGGGGAGCAATAATTATTCAACTTCCTTCATCTGTGGATATTTCCGCCTTTAGCGTTGAATATTCTTCGCAGCTCCGCTGGGCATGCGCCCTGCGTAATTTGCTGTTGATCAGAACTTTATGTCACGCTTGAAAAATCCGTCATTGTTAGTGGAGCTTTTGCGAAGCGAGGAAACCAGATCGTTTAACGCTATGCAAATTACTTCTGTTGAAAAAGGTATGCTGATACCCCTTAAGCGGTCGGGGGCGTTCGTGGACCGATCGTAGAGAAAAAAGCCCTTTTACGTTGAAATTCATTCACATGCCATAACCTCCGGTACTGGCAACAGTTTCCCCAATCCCCCATTTCGCGGAAGCGGGCAAATACCGGGAAGTCGTGGTGGAGTTGTTGTTATAAGATTTCGGGATTTCCCGTACCTTAAGCATTCAACTTTTTCCCCATGTCCAAAACAATCATCGTATCCAACCGCCTTCCCGTCCGAATAGAACGCGATGGAGATCAACTCTCCTATCAATCCAGTGAAGGGGGCCTCGCCACGGGCCTCGGATCCATTTACAAAGAGGGAAACAACATCTGGATTGGCTGGCCCGGCGCGTCTTTTGAAACGGATGACTTGAAAAAGGAAGTAACCCAAGGCCTCAAAAAAGAGAGCATGCTTCCGGTTTTCCTTTCGGAAAAAGACGTGGAGGAATTTTATCTCGGATTCAGCAACCAAACCCTGTGGCCGGCTTGTCATTATTTCGCCCATCTCGTGGATTACGGCAACGAAAATTGGGAAAGCTATGTGGCGGTGAATCAGAAATTTGCCGATGCGATTGTAGAAAATATGGTCCCGGGAGATATCGTCTGGGTGCATGATTACCAGCTTTTCCTGGTGCCGGGTATGCTCCGGAAAGCCATACCGGATGTGACCATCGGGTTTTTTCAGCACATTCCTTTCCCGTCTTACGAAATCTTCCGCACCCTTCCCTGGCGACGCGAATTACTGCACGGCATGTTGGGGGCGGATTACATCGCGTTCCACACCTATGACGATATGCGTCATTTCCTGAGTTCGGTGCATCGCCTGGCCGGATTTCCGTACAAGGGAAATCAGGTGCAACTCAAGGAAAGGACGGTGGTGGTCGATTCGCTGCCGATGGGCATCGACTATGAAAAGTACGCGGAGAATGCCATCCACCCCGAGGCCATCGAACGGGAGGAGCGGTACAGAAAATCGCTCGGGGATCAAAAACTGATCTTGTCCGTTGACAGGCTCGACTATTCCAAAGGCATCCCCAAAAGATTGAAGGCCTTTGATCGCTTTCTGGAATTGCATCCCACTTACCGTGAAAAAGTGTCTCTGATACTCATCGTGGTTCCATCGCGCGATGAGGTTCCGCACTATCAGCTGCTCAAAGAACAGGTGGATGAGCTCGTAGGCAAAATCAACAGCAAATACGGGCGGATGAGTTGGGCCCCCATCCATTATTTTTACCGGAGTTATCCTTTCCGTGCCCTGGGTGCTTTTTACCGGATGAGCGATATCGCAATGGTCACCCCGGTGCGCGATGGTATGAATCTCGTCTGCAAGGAATATGTCGCCTCGCGCCACAACGAAGACGGGGTGCTCATTCTGAGCGAAATGGCCGGCGCCTCCAAAGAACTGTCAGATGCCATTCTGGTGAACCCAAATGATCAAAATGAAATGGTGGATGCCCTCGTGCGCGCGCTTGAAATGCCTGAGGAAGAGCAGAGATTGCACATGAGGCTCATGCGGGCGACCGTGAAAAAATACGATATTTTCAACTGGGTGAAATTGTTTTTTGACAACCTGAACAACGCGCGTAACCTGCGAAAAGACCAGGCCACGCTTTCACTGGAAGGAGATAACCGCACATCTGTGTTGGGGACATTTCGCAGCAGCCGGAAAAGGCTGATTATTCTGGACTACGATGGCACTTTGGTGGAATTTAAGGATGATCCGGAAGCCTGTGCCCCTGATGCGGAATTGCGGGACTTGTTATCCCGGTTGGCAAGTGTTCCTCAAAATGACCTGGTGGTGATCAGTGGAAGAAAAAAAGAGAGCCTGGGCGCCTGGCTCGACTTTCTACCGATCACGCTGGCAGCCGAACACGGAATGTGGCAGCGCACCGCCGGGGGCGAATGGATCCAAAATCCACAGGCCGGGAACGCCACCTGGAAAAAAGAGGCCCGGGAAATCATGGAATTTTATGTGGATCGCACACCCGGCTCCTTCATCGAAGAGAAAACCCACGCCCTGGCCTGGCATTACCGAAAGGTGGAAAAAGGCCTCGGCGAAGTGCGGAAAAGCGAACTAACCAGCCACCTGAACCACATGATGCGCGACCGGCAGTGCCAGGTGATGGATGGAGACCATGTGGTGGAATTGAAACCCGATGCGGTCAACAAAGGCCTGATCGCATCCATTCTCCACGCGGCCGTGGCGCCTGATTGCACCATCTGCATCGGCGACGATGTCACCGACGAATACATGTTCGAAGCCCTCCCATCCGATTCCCTGACCATCAAGGTAGGCCGCGGAAAAAGCCACGCGAAATATTATATAGATTCGGTCACGGACGTACGGCGGTTTTTGGGGGAAATATCGGAATCGTGATTGGCCGTGCCGTGCCGTCCCCCGATTACAACCGGATATGAAACAATTCAAAAATCTCTTTATCCAGCCTTTCCCTGTGGTCTGGATGTGCAATGGCAATTAAAGCACGCATCCGCTCCCGCACCGTGCGCCCGTAAAGATTGGCCACACCGTATTCCGTCACGACATAATGCACATGGGCCCTGGTGGTCACAACGCCTGCCCCCGGTTTGAGCTGGACCACGATTTTGCTGATCCCATCCTTCGTGGTGCTCGGCAGGGCAATGATTGGTTTTCCGCCTTCGCTTTTTGAAGCACCGCGGATAAAATCCATCTGTCCGCCCACACCGCTGTACATTTTCGCACCGATGCTGTCCGCGCAAACCTGACCCGTGATATCCACTTCGATGGCACTGTTGATCGCCGTTACTTTGGGGTTTTTGCGAATCACGTTGTCATTGTTGACATATTCAATATCGAGAAAACGCACGATGGGGTTGTCGTCAATAAAATCGTACAAACGGCGGGAACCCAGCGCGAACCCCGTGACAATGTAATTGGGGTGAACGGCTTTGTAACGGTTGTTTACGACGCCTGAATTGACGAGATCGATCAATCCGTCAGAAAACATTTCTGTGTGAACGCCCAGGTCTTTGTGGTTCGTCATCGCCCGCAAGGCGGCGTTGGGGATGGCGCCAATGCCCATTTGCAGGGTGGCACGGTCTTCAACCAGTCCTGCGACAAATTGTCCGATACGGGTTTCTATGGCCGTGGGTGGTTCGGGCAGCAATTCATGGATGGGATAATTTACATCCACGAGGCAGTGAAACTGACTGATGTGCATGCTCCCATCGCCGTGGGTGCGCGGCAGGTTGGGATTGACTTCAGCGATCCGGATTTTGGCGCAACGTGCAGCGGTGAGAGATACATCCACCGAGGGTCCGAAAGTGACATAACCGTTTTTGTCCGGAGGAGAAACCATCAGCATGGCCACGTCCAACGGAATAATTCCCCGTTTGAAAAACCCCGGGATTTCGCTGAGGAAACAGGGAATATAACTCGCCCGGCCTTCCTGCACGGCTTTACGCACATTGGCTCCGATAAAAAAGTTATTGGTCCAGAATGACTTTTGCATGCCCGGATCCGCATACGGCGCCGGACCTTCGGTATGCAGGTGGTAGATATTGACGTTTTCCAGTTCGGCGTGCCGGGCTGTCATCGCCGCAATCAGTGTTTGAGGTGCACAGGCTACGGAGTGGATAAAAACTTTGTCATTCGATTTGATAAGGCTAACCGCTTCTTCAGCGGTGCAGGTCTTGTATTTCAATGTCATTTATTTTATGGGGACAAAGGTAGGACCGTCATTCTCTTACAAAAATGATAAAAGTCATGAAAGGGAGTTCGGAATTTGGAATTGGGAACCGAGCGGAGCGAGCTCACTGACCGAAGGGAAGTAATTGGGAATGCGGAATGCGGAATTGGGAATGCGGAATGCGGAACCGACCGACGCCAGTCCGTAGGGAAGGGAACTAGCGCAGCAATTTCATAAGCACCACTTAAAACTAAACACGCGCGCATAGCTCACTGACCGACGATAGTCCGTAGGGAAGGGAAGTAATTGGGAATGCGGAATTTGTCATTCTGAACGGAGCCTTAGCGCAGGGAAGAATCTACTCCTTGATTTACGATTGAGATTCTTCGCTTCGCAAAAGCTGCGCTCAGAACTGAGCACAGCGGTATCACGACCGAAGGGGGTAATGAAAGGGTTCGGAGCTTAGTCAAAAGGGAATGACCTTTTAAAATAGAGGCATTGAATCACCCGAAAAAACCTTCACAGGTAGCAGCCTTGAAGGGGCGCAATACGTCAACCCAGGCCGCAGGCCTTGGTGTTAGGTCAAATTCTTTTCCCGTCGGACTGCGACGGCGGCAAATGAATAAAGGTCATTCCAACGGCCGGAAGACATATTTCGAAGGACAAGGCGCGAAACTTTTTTTACCTGGTGCACATGTCCCCTGCAGAGTTGAGGGGCGTGCGCGGGCGTTTACGAACCTTTTTGGTCACCGGTTCCCGTGTCGTTATTTCAGCAGATCCAGCGGCACAGCCATGTCCGGAGAGATGACTTGTGTATGGCGGCTGTTTTTCCACTCCATTTCGTAACGGTTCATGATGTTTTCAACGAAACCACGCTGTTTCAATTTGGCGGTGGTTAATTTTATCGTCGATGGGGGTGTAACCACGGGAGGTTTTTTGTTTACAACCCCTTTTACGCGCTCAAAATCGGGATTGTCAGGCAGGATAGGCTCGAGACCTACCTGGGCTTTCCAGGCACCCACCTGGATGTTGACCAGAACGATATAAATTTCACCCGCTTTGAGATCACAATCCAGGAATTTTTTGTTTTCAGAGGAAGCCCAATACAGCTGTTTTCCTGCCGGATATTCAAAACGCATGTAGTTTTTGCCCTTGAATATGCCAATGAATTCCGTGTCCCGGAAGTATTCAAAAGATGAAGTGCCTCCATAATTTGTCGCCCGAACGAAATACACGGCTGCATTCCCTTCGGCAGGTGGTATAAAACCCTGGGAATATCCGTTGCAAAACATGCCGGTAAAAAGGAAAAACACCGCCAGCACTTTTAAATTTTTCATTTTATAATTGGGTTAAATGATATGTGTATTTCTTCAAAGACCGCGCATATGTGCCTTCCGGAATCACAGGTGCCAGACGCAATTGAATATTTGTTGTCTCAACGCTGCAAACATAGTTCAATTCCAAAAATAGGGGTTTTTAATAATTTGATGGAGGTAAAATTTGTTCGAACCAATGAATATCATGGATGATGCCCCGAAGGCATTTTGATCTTCACAATCTCCCCATCCCGAAGGATAAAATCCGGCAAACTGTCATTGTCGGCAATGACCAGCGCGTGTCCTTCCTTCTTCAGCCGGTCAATCAGCACTTCATCCGGTATGAAGTCATATGCGATGTGGTCGGTATAAAACATCACCGTGATATGACCCTCGGCTCTGCAGTCCGCATTGAAAATAACCAATCCTTCATTTCCCAGCGTTTCCCGTATATGCCTGATGAATTCCATTTGTGCGAGATCTCTTGACCGGTTGTAATTTTTATCAGGCCCCGTGAACGTATGGGCCTCCTGAATTTTGGCGGGGTTCATCAGAAAAAAGCAAATGGTCAACAGCAGAACAGGTCGCAGGATTTGCGCAATTCGTTTGCTGTTTTCCGGAAGGGAATGCAAAAACGCATCCACGAGGGCACCCAAACCCAGAAATACAAACGGTGCGGCGATCAGGGTGAATGAAATCATTTTGGTCGCAGCCAGCGTGAAAAACACATAGGTAATCACAATGGCGGAAATGGTAAAAATCCGATACATCCGGTCCTTCATTTTTCGAATGAAAACGATGAGCCCGGCGAGCAGAATGAATGGCACGGCATCTCCCGATCCATAAAGTGTTTTGATCGCCCTGATGTGAAACCAGGTGTCGCCGCCGTGTGCTTCGACGGGGACCAGGAAGTGAGCGGTATTGAGAGCGTATTCATATGCGGCTTCTGTTGGAAATGCAATAAGGATATAAATCTGCCAGGGTATGAATACGAACAGGGCAACTACCGCGGATTTGATTAAAGGAAGAAAAGACCTGAATTTATCAGGCCAGTCACTTTTTTGAAATAAAAGCATGAGACCCCAACATGCATAAACCAACAGGCCCACCAGCCATTTCACCAGCACAGCACAACCGGCAAAAAGGCCTATCAGGAGGAGCCAGGTTGGTTTATTTGATTTTTGGTATTCAAACCAGGCCCAAAATGACCCCAGTACATAAAACAGAAACGAGATATCATTGTGTTCGGTGGGAAATTTCCCGGCGATCAGTTCCAAAGGGTAATAACCCACAGCAAAGAACAAAGCGCCATAAAAGCCTGTTCGGCTGTTGTGTGCGAGATGGCCAATTCTGAAAATGAAAAGTGAGGCAATGCTGTGAATGATGACGGATGGGATGCGCACGGCCATGGCGCTTTCGCCAAACAGGGCCAGACTCCCGGCAATCTGCCAGAGAAACAGCGGTTGTTTGTGCAGCCAGATGTGGTTGCGACCCCAATCCCGGTAATCGACATCCACCAGCGGATTGGCATACAGGGTGGGTTTAAAAGGATCGCTAACCATATGTTTGGCTACCAGGGCGTGGTACTGTTCATCCCAGAGGTTGAGAAAGGGATCGAGACCCGCCATGAAAAACCCGAGTAGGAGCGATCCGGAAAACAGGAATACCAGTGAAGTACGAACCCGGCCCGTCTGGAAAAAGAGAATGGAGATCAGGAAGATCACCAGAGATGAACAGAGTAAAAGCAGGTCTGGCGTATTAAAATGGATTTCCATCTAAAGCATAATAGTGGGTCGAAATTATGTTTTTATTTGAAAGAGTTATGAGAATTCAAAGTGGACCAATTTTAAGGATTTATTAAGCTTTTCTGAGTTTACCAGCACCACAGGATGGAATCTCCTGATCCAATCAAAGCGATTATTGCGAAGAGCGCTGCTTAAAACAGCCCTTTCTCAAGAATCAGTGAAGTAAAAGAAAACAGACCTAAATTTTCGTTGCCTTCCATCACCAGTACATGCCTGATTTGGGTGCGCATCATCAACCGCACCACATAGCGCACGTCCATGTCGCCCGGAACGGTTACCACGGGCTTGGTCATGATTTCGTATACATGTACCCTTTGGGCATCGCGGTCGTCGATCATCACGCCGCGAATCAGATCGACCACCGACAATATGCCCCAGGCATCGTCGGCGTTTCGTTTGTTGACCAGGAGGATATCCACTTTTTCCTTGCGCATCAATTGCGCGGCTTCCTGCGCCGTGGCCATGCCGTCTATGTATACCATCTCTTTGGACAGCACATCGCGTGCCCTTACAATGGTTGGTTTCGATTCGTTTGGGTTCATTGCGTTTTTATTAAAGGTCTATAAATACTGGTCCCGTGCCTGGTCTTTAAATTTATCAATCTGATTGGAAATGCCCACCACATCTTCCACCGCGAGGACCATGGCCATGCCTACGCCCGGCTCCTGAATATTGCAATCATCGATCAGCGTTTGCAAAATCCCCTTGACGCAATGCTCCTCGACCAGAAAGAGAATCACGTCGGTGGGACCTTCTATGGTCAAACCGAAAAACGTTTTGCGGTCAGCCCCGCCAATACCGCGGGCCGGAATGATGGTGGCACCGGTGGCGCCGGCCGCTTTGGCCTTGTCGATCACCTCGTCAGTGAGGTCTGTTTGAATGGAAACCACGATTAGTTTGAAGCGCATAACTATTCCTTTAGGGTGTTTTATTTTGAATCCAGGTTTGAAATTGGGCGTAAGCCAATACGGCAATAATAGGAAAAAGGCAGGCCAGTGCAATGAGACCGAATCCATCGAGGGCAGGGTTTCTGCCGGGTACTGCCGCCGACAACCCCAGCCCCAATGCGGCCACGATGGGCACCGTGACCGTCGATGTGGCCACCCCACCCGAATCATATGCCAAAGCGATGAGCCGTTTTGGGGCAAATACCGTTTGTATGATCACAAGCACATAACCGCCCATGATATAAAGGTACAAAGGGGTTCCGGTTACAATGCGAAAAGTGCCCAGGGCCAGCGCAAAAGCCACTCCGGATGCCACGGCGATGCGAAGTCCCCAGGTTTTAATCGTGCCGGCTGACACCTCATGCGCTTTGAAAGCCACAGCGATCAGCGCCGGTTCGGCAATGGCCGTGGCAAACCCGATGGCAGCCGAAAATATATATATCCAGTAGTAAGCCGACCAATGGGCCTCAGAGGCGTCGATGACCCCAATGAAGGCTGGGGCAGACAACTGGGTCGCCATCATCTCGCCCAAGGGAAAAAGCGCTTTTTGCAGCCCCATGAGAAACAGGGTTAATCCAATAATCACATACACCCCACCGAGCAATACCTTTTTCAGATTGGGTATCGGCTTTCGCAAAACGACAAACTGAAAAAAAACGATGAGGCCAACGATGGGAGCAACATCCCAAAGCGTATCGCGAAAAACAAGCCAGAATTCATTCATCATCTGACGTGGATTTGGTGGGATGGAAAACGCCAATTTGAATTGAACACGACGGGGTCCAATATGCAAAGCCACAGGTGATCACCCGCGGTATGGGATGAACATTTATACTTTGAACTGACCCTGAAGGGGTCACATATGAAAACCACGGGTGATAACCCGTGGTACAGGCCGGAAATGTTCTCGTTTTGGCGGAATTTTTGCCTTTTCGGGCAAAAATTATGACAAAACCTATGTGAGAACCCGTAACCATCAAAACAAAATCATTCCATAAACCATCACAAATATCATGGGCATTAACGACGCAAACGCAATCAAACCAAACCCATCCACCAACGGATTCCGTCCCCTGATCGATGAGGCCAGCCCCACCCCAAGCGCCGTAACCAATGGCACCGTAATCGTGGACGTGGTGACTGCCCCGGTGTCGTAGGCTATTCCAATAATCTCTTCGGGTGCTATAATTGTCATGAGCATCACCAATACATACCCCCCGATTATGAGGTAATACAAGGGCCATCCTTTCAAAATGCGCATCACCCCGAGCAGGATAGCGCATCCCACGGCCAGGGCCACCACCAGGCGCAAACCCACAGCATAGTCCTTTGTCGCTTTCCCCGTCTGCGCAATCAGGCCACCCTCCGCCGCCACCCGCGCCGCCTCGTCGGCCACCGCAATCAGCGCCGGCTCCGCCACCGTGGTCGAAAATCCGAGAAAAAAGGAAAACAGCAGCAGCCACGTCAGACTCCCTTTTCGCGTAAGCGCTTCCGCCATGGCCTCACCAATGGGAAACAAGCCCATCTCCAGGCCCTCGACGAAAAACATCAGCCCAAAAACCACGAGCAAACCACCAACAATCACACCCCACACATCGGGCAAGGGCTGTTGCAGTACCACCGCCTGAAAAAACCCCACCACAAGCACAATCGGAACCACGTCAATAAAAGCGTTCTTCAGCTTTTGGCCGACCAGGATGATGATCTTTCTTGCGGTGCCTGTAATCCGGGGAAGTATCATAAAATGACCAGTCTCTGTGATTGATTTCACAAACAAATATAACGGATCGGTGTCGCCCTGAAGGGCTAATTTCCAATGTGTTTTTCACAAAAGTGAAAAATTGGAAGACGGCACATGGTGCATCAATACACCGCAGACAGGTTGACCGTTGCGCATCGATCCGGATATGCCCGATGGTGCACAGGCGGATTTTTCGTTGGCATGGAGATGAAGGATCGGCCCTGCCCGGATAGATTGAATTGACAATTAGTTATAAAATCAATTTCGGATCGTGGAGGAATCTGTAACTTAAGCCATTCATCAATCAATGACACCATGAACATAGAGATATTGGGCATTTTATTGCTGTCAGTCACAGGACTGATTCTCGGCATTTTTCGATATAAAAACCGGGCGCGGACAGAGGTCCGGGAAGACGACGCCCTGGACCACATGCAGGGCATGTACATGCTCAAAATCCCCTATGAAAAGCTGGTCATTGGGTACTTTGGATTGATGACCATCACCTCCATCGTCGATTGGCTGGTGGGTGTATCAGCCCAGTTGAATCTGGCCCTGTTTTTATTTTCAGCGGGTGCCCTCCTGATCTTCCTATACAAACTCGCCATATCCTTCATCGGCAAGGTGGACTTCAATTGGGCCACGCCCGTATACATTCTCCTGAATGCGGGTATTGCGACCATCGTCTATTTCCTCATGGCCCACCCCGTACTGATCATGGCAGAGGCCATGGAATACCTCCTCACCCTGCACCTGCTGGGCATGATTCTCGGACTGGGCGGCACCCTGATTCTGGACATTTTGATTTTTCATTTTCTCCGCAATTTCCGGATCAGCGCTTCCGAAGCCGTCATCATGCATTTGATATCCCAGCTCATCATCCTCGGCCTGGTATTCCTGTTTGTGACGGGTGTGGCCATGTACCTCACCGACATGGAGGCCTACAACAACAACCCCCGCTTTTTAATGAAAATGACCGCTGTCCTCGTCCTGAGCATCAACGGCATTTTTCTGAATTTTTACATGATGCCCGAAATCCGCAAATTTTCCCTGGTCGAAGCACAAATCGAAGAAGACCAAAACCTCAAAAGGGTCGGTTTTGCGGTGGGTGGGGTTTCTATGGTTTCCTGGCTGGCGGCTTTCGCTTTTGCCATGGTCAAAGACCTGGACGATTTTACCTATACGCAGATGTTGATACCCTATCTCGCACTGGTCATCATCGCCATAGCCGGGGGACAGTTCATGAAAAAGAAAATGGAAAAAGAGGTGATTGAGGAGGGGGATAGCAATAAGCAATGAGATAGAATTTTCTAATGAATCTTTGAGGGACATTTTTACTGATTGGAATTTTTTTCCCTGGCTATGATCTTCTATCCGCCGTGCGGAGCAATTCAATTGAAAGCATTCGAAGTTCAAAATGGCCTGGAGGGATCAGGTGGATAAGATTTATTAGATTGCGAGACTATCAACCAACAACACAGGATGAAGGTCCCTGGGAATAGAACCGTGGGTTTTTTTAAAAAAAGCGCTGGACTTCCCTTTGTTTTTGGGGTGCAGCGTTCTGTTTTTTTATTGTTTATGCTCCTTCTTCTAAACTCGGAGCGTGTAAATGGCCAATTATTTGACAGGTATCATCGGTTGATTTCCGTCGCAGAAGAACATTATTTCCTTGAAAATAATGTGGATAGCGCTCTGTTTTATTATCAAAGGTGTTTTGAATCTTTTGATTTTGTTTTCGCCCGGGATGCTGTCAATTCAGTTCAGATCGCTTACAGGGAGGGACGGGAATTGGCGTATTTTTTACAAATCGCCTTCACGGCTGGTGTCCGGCCGGATGTCCTCGCGCATATTCCTGCCCTGGGTGATTTTGCGCGGGATTCCCTACCGGATAAGGGCATCATGCGGGAATATGACATCTATCGCACGCGATATCTGGCCAGGATCGATGTGGCTTGTTTAAACAAGGTATACAGGTTGGGAATCAAAGACCAACTCAACAAGGACCACACGGAAACCCGGGCCCTGTTCAGGTTGGCAGCAGAATTTGGTCTTCCGGGAGAGAAAAATTGTGGGGTGGAGGCATTGGATCTCCATCTGGAACTGGGAAGAGGAGTTGAGGATTTTCTACATTTGAGAGACAGTATGACTGTAGCGCGTGGGAAGAATATTCGCTATTACACACTGGATAATACGTCATTGCGCATGCATATCCCGCTGGTCATCATGCTTCATGATTATTGCACCTATAAACACCATGAAGAAGCCCTGCATACCGCCTGGTTGAACGGTTTTATTCACGCCAGGGATATCGGATGTGTGTATGACAATGCTTTCAGGGGTGAGGGTTCGGAATGCCTCATGGTTCCAAACCAGGGAATTTTTGGATTGAATATGTTCGTCAAACCAGCCCATATGGATATCAAAAAGGCCAATCAACTCAGAGCCAGATGGGGGATATGTTCGGTAGAAACGGATATCAAAAAGAAGGAATTGGAAAAAGAGGGGTATCAGTTTATCTGGGATTATTGGTAAAAACTGGTCGCTGCTTCACTGCTTGTTTTTTTAACATGAGAAATAAGGGTAAGGAGTAAGGACGCTGCTGCCCGCCAGACAGGTTGGCAGAAGCAGCAACTTCATTTTTTCACCGCTTCATTCATTTTAAACCCTCATTCCGAACAACCAAAAAACATCATCTTACCTCCCCTGAAGCCACCTCGTCAGCAATACATCATGAATTTGATACATCTCATTCTCCCGCACGATGAGTTCGTTTTTCTGGAGCATTTTGAGGGCAGTGGCCACCGAACTGGCAGCACCGAGCTGGTGGTCCTGAATGAATTTTTTGGACAGGGGATTGGCTACCGGTTCGCCGATGGCGATGGCTTTTAGTATTTTCCATTGGGTGATGGTGAGCAGGTTGGCGTACTGGGCAAAAATGGGGCTCTCCTGGTCGAGGATTTCGGCAAAAACTTCCGGCAGGTTTTTCCGGCGTACTCTTTTGAATTTCCCAAAGAGTTTGTTGCAGACTACTTGTACGCAATAGGTTTGTCCACGACTCCAGTCGTATATGGCATCGATGGATTTGGAGTTGATGGTTTTCTTCGCTTTCTGGAAATGGCTTGTGATAAATTCCGCGTACGCCTCACGAGGTATGGGATCGAGTGAAATGAGCTGGGCACTTCTGTAAAATGGCCTGTTTTTTTCCGAAAACATGGCTGTCATCATCTTTCGGTGGCTTCCGCTAAAAATGAAACGAATGGATGGAAAGGACATCATCCAGGATCGAAATATGGCTTCCCCGTCCTGATCGGGGTATTGGCTCACCTGCTGAAATTCGTCGATGGCGATGACAATTCTGGACTTGCACTCTTCCAAAAACCGGCCAATGGCGAGAAGGGATGCTTTAAGTGCGGGTCCCTGACGGAGACCCAATCCAAACATGGGCATTCCGCTGTGGGAGTCGAAACGTAGTTCAATGCCAATCCTGCCAATGAGTTTTTGAAAAGTGTCGGAGATCCCAGTTGATGTTCGCCCGAATTTGTGGTATACCGCGAAAGTTACCTGACGCAACGCTTCATTGAAATCGCGGGTGGAGAGCAGGTCGATGTATATGGTCTCTGCTTTTTTGGCGTTTTCCAGCTCTTTGAAGAAGTGGGTGATCAGGGCGGTTTTACCCATCCTGCGCCAGGAGTAGAGCACCATGTTGCGCTCATTGTCGAAATGTTCGTGCAGGGCCTGTAATTCCCTGTCCCGATCGCAGAAATAGGCCGATCCGTAGTGGCCGGATAATACGAATGGATTGTTTAATGTCCTGGAATTCATAAGGATGTTGTGGCGCAATGTGCGTTACGTATTTTGCGTAACGCAATGTACGGAATTACCTTGAGTGGTGAAGGAACTTTTTGATGAGGGTAGGGATCGCTCCCTGACGCTCCGGTAAAGGTCGCTGCTGCGCAGTTGGTGCAACATGATCAATGTGAGGACTTTCGTTGTATGGGCGCACGGCCTCCCTTCAGGGATCGGGGGCGTGCGCGGGTAGAAATGTGCGGTTCTTATTAGCGCGCATACACCCCTCATTAAAAACCAAAAATCTCCATCAGCTTTTCATTTAATTCAAATGACTGGAGATTTCTGCCCACAATGATACCGTCGGGAGCGATGAGAATATTGGCAGGAATGCTCCAAACGACGTATCGTTTTGCAATCTCAGATTCCGCTGCTTCCGGGGCAACCAGTTGTACCCAATCCAGTTGTTCTTTCAGAATGGCTCTTTTCCAATGATCTGGCTTCATGTCAAAAGAGACACCGATAATTGTAAAACCTTCGTCCTTGTATTTCTGATAGGTGTTTTTAAGTTTCGGAAACTTCCCCAAACATGGCGCACACCAGGAAGCCCAGAATTCAATTAATATGCATTTTCCTGCATAATCTGAAATGTTTATCATTTGACCCGAGGTATCCGGTAAAGAAAAATCGGTGTATTCTTTATCAACCGATACCGGCTCAAGCCTGGTCATATTGTCTCTTATTATAATCAGATCGGGTGATTTATTTAAAGTACTGTCATAATACGCATCCAGTGTCTTTAATTCGTCATAACTGAATTCAAACAGGAGCCGGGCTTGTAAAACAAGGTATGGTGAAACCGGAGAGGCAGGGTGTTCTTTGACATATTGCAACAAAGCATTCTTTTCGCGCTGGATAAATTCGGGACTGATAAATCCATCATTGAAATTGGGCGCCTGAATAGTCAATTCACCCACTTCTGCGTCCCTCCTATGCTCCGGAGGTTGGTTGAAATAGTTTCTTTTGAAATATTTCTTCGCTTCTTCATTGAGAGGCGCACCGGTGATTTCAGTTTCAGGTAGATTTTGATAATCTGCAACAATGGATACTGAATCCGCACCTAAAAGAATGGGAATGGACGAGAGTATATCATTGTCTCCGATCATTAATGAGAAATTTTCAGGTACAGCAAGACTTCCACGCATGCTGAATTCTCCATTGATCAACTGACTTTTATTCACTGTTTCAAGACCGGATTCTGAAAACCTGATAAGTGAGACGTTCACATCATCGACGTTCTGAATTATGCCGGCAATGCTGTAACGAAGGGGCAGGGATTCTGTGGTGTCCTTCAAATTTGTATTTGTTGGGTGGGGATTTTCCGTCCTGGATTTTTCATAATCCAGTGGGACATACAGATCGCTTCCGTCCGTATTTCTGCCAACCAAACTCCCATCCGCATTTCTAAATACAAAAGCCAGTTTGCGTACTTCTTCTTCGTCACCAATGCCGTAAAATGACTTTATCGGAATCACCATTTTATAAACATTGGGACTTACGGAGGTCATCAATACGGTGGTATCTGGTATTCCCCAGGTACCAACCAAATGCCGCCAATCACTACCGGATACACTTTTTGAGGTAATCGTGCCCGTATGTGCGAAAACAGGCGATGTTCCTTTCAGCGCACCATTCCCCAGGTCGGCATAGTAAATCAGGGTAATGGTATCGTTTTTAGTTGGAAGAATGGGGGTGGTGGTGATTACCTGCCCAAAGGATTTAAATCCAATAAAAATAAATAGGACCGGTAAAATCAATTTATGTAATTGCATAGGCGTTGCAGTGATTTGAAATTGAGGGATTGCTGCCGCTAAATGTACAGAATAAAAAAAACGCTTCTGAGACACTTCAATGGCAAGTGATGGTTCACCATCGCTTATAAATTATAAACCGGTTTCGGACTCAAGGCTTTCCAAACTACCTTATGACGCACTTGGAAACCCGTCCAAAGGTTGCGCTTATGTCCGATTAATCCTTATTTTTGAATGGCCCTAAAAGCCAAATCCCGAATAGAACAGAAAAAGCCATGAAAATCCTCATCGATATCCCTGACCACCAAGCCACATTCGCGATGAAGGTGCTCTAGAGTTTGTCTTTCATCAAAAAGGCAAAGCCCATGGGCGACTCAGCGGTAGCGATTTGGGATCAATTGCAGGAAGCCTCGGCCGACGTGCGGTTGCACAAACAAGGCAAAATCACGCTTCGAACAGCAGAAGAATTGTTGGATGAGCTTTAGGATTCTGCCTACCCTATGTTGAAGGCGAAACGGTGTACTTGCTGACCATTTATGATAAAACTGAAAAGGCCGACTTAAAGCCGAACAAACTCAAGGAAATGGTCGAGGGCCAGGATTTGGGTTGACCCCCTAATAGTTCATTGTTCAGGGATATCGCTCACCCCCCGCATCCACACAGGCACCGTATTACAAGGCTCCCCAAACATCAGACTTTTCACCGCCGGCGGCAGCTTCACGCTTACAAAGCCGTAAGTTGCATTTTCTATTGAATGAGCTTAAGAAGCGCTTTGATCTGGTTGTCAGATATGTTTTCACAGACGGACTTGTCGAAGATGGATAGCAGGAATACCGTATCTTCCGACACATAAAAGTGTGTGATCACCTGGGCTCCGCCAGACTTCCCCTTTCCCTTGGAAGCAATCGCGAGCCTTATCTTGTAGCAATTGTTACCGAGTGCCGTCCCTAAAGCAGGGTCTTAAGATAGCCTATTCCCAAGCTCTTCTAATTCATTCTTGAGGGATGGGTATTTTTTGATGAGTTTCCTCGCCTCTTTGCGAAAAGGGGCAATGGTGTCAACCTTGTAGCTCACTGAGAAACTCACTTAAAGGTTGCCCCTTTTTCTTCCCGGCTTTGATCTGATTTACTTCTTCAACTGCCTCTTTCAGATCTTCCAGAACTTCAGCGCTCTCAGGAGTCAGTAGATTCGCTTTCACAAACTTGAAGTTTTTAAGTAACTCCATAAAGAAGGAGGCCTTTCTGTCCGGTATGTCTATCAATATTTTCATGTTGGTATATATGCTAAAACCGATGGCCCAAGCAAATTTAAGAAAAAGCTTCGATTAGGCTCAGCCAGGTATTCTAGACTTAGCTGCAACAGGAATCAGGATATAAATTCATCCCCGCTTATAAACCTGCACCGTACTACAAGGCTCCCCAAACATCAGCGTCTTCACCACCGGCGGCAATTTCGCTGCAATCTGTCTGTCCTTAAGTCGAAAAATCCAGGTTTTTTTGATAAACACGCTCACATAATATTTTGACGCTTTTGAATAATAGGACAAAAATCGAACGACCTTAGATGCATCCATAACATCAGATATTTCCGTCCTTAAAGACAGATGTGAATATCCAAAATGGCAGGACTACATTGGCTAGGTATATATTCCTAGACCACCGGAGCCGCAATGCATTATAAGACAGACATATGGAATTTGAATCGAACAATACTTTAAATAATCTGACATTAACATCTACAGCGAAAATTTCGCTGCTGATATTCTGCTTTACTTCATCGTTACATGCCCAGAATAATGTCGAAGATTTACCGAATCACTATAAAAATCGATTTAGTATTAGCTTAACGCAATACACAGCCAATAGTCTACAGATTCATTCGCAAAATGATCAACTTTTAAAATCAAGTCGCGCATTTAGTGGAGAACTGGCGGTATTATATGACTATTATTTGACTAACAAGTTCTTTATTACAACCGGGGCGGGTCTGGGAGTTATGCCATTTAACTTGTCATTTGAAATACCGGCAGAGCAAATCGAAGTGCTTGAATCCGCCGGTCAGGATCTGAATTTTTTTTCGTATGATTTATACTATGCCAATTTTCCAATCTTGATTAACTATGAAGCTTTTCGGAAAGATCGACTGGCATGGATTATGAGTGCCGGCGCTTCGTATAGCCGGATGTATAATCCAAATTACCAACTCGGTGTAGGCACCAGTGTTTATGATGAGCAGACACTCGAAACGTTTGAACTATTTCAATTCGATCTTTTCGAAGCTGAAGACCATCATCATTTTAATATTATACTAGGTGTCAGTGCTTCTTTAGAAACAGGTAAAGGTCGGAGATGGATGTTCGGTTTTATGTCGCAATTTGGTACTACAGTCGGTCAGGGCAATTATCAATTTCTAAATGTAAAGGACCCAAGTCAGGGAACAGTAGAGTTGGGCTTTAATTGGATTGGTTTGAGAACAACCTATGCATTCAGAACCAAAGGAGACAGAATGTTTCAGGTATCTGATAGAAACTGAAAGATAGCAATCTGATTTCCGCCGAAACTAGTTTTTCCGCTTATAAACCGGCACCGTACTACAAGGCTCCCCAAACATCAGACTCTTCACCACCGGGGTCAATTTCGCTGCGATCTGTCCATAAGCCGCAAAATCCAGGTTTCCCTTTCCGCAGCCCTTGATGATAACGCGGGCATCGCGGTAGATTTCAACGTTTAGGCCTTCGATCTTTTTGGCGACAGCCGCTGCGGTAAACGAATCGGGGCTGCCGAAGTGAACGGCTTTCGCAAAGGGCGCCAGACGAGTTGCCACAAGCATAAAGGCCCAATGCGGGATGATGGCATCGGTGCTGCAGTGTACAGCTACGGTTTTTCCCGAAAGAGCAGACCAATCATGGGTGTCCACAAAAGCGCGAAAATCTTTTTCCCTCAGGGCAATGCCTTCCCAGAGCTGAGGGGCGATGTCAAGTGCAACAGGAGTTTCTTCGGGCAGGAAACTGTCCATCTCCAGCACTTCTAGTCCGCTGCCGGCCACTTTGTTGACGATGATTTCCGGCTGGCTCATAAAAATCCGAGTTCAGTTGGGCTTCTTCGCTCATCATGTCCTTGTCCCATGGCGGGTCGAAGGTAATATCTACGGTGGCATTGGTATATCTCAACCCGGTGAGGCCGCCATCAAAAGAATCCGTGACTTCGGGTTTGTGACCTTTGCGGTTGAGCTACTTACCCTTTGCGCTGTCCAACGGCCAGTATGTCAAGGCACCAAAGATCAGTGCTATTTACCTATTTGTCAATGATGTAATATGCGTGCTTCTTCATGTTTACCAGCTGCCCACGGAATGCCGACAAAAAAGAAAGAAGTACTTCTAACTTACTTGACTTACTATTCAACACAGCGATGGCAATGGGATAAATAGCCATGTTTTGCTGAAAGGCCATGTTCTTATCTATGGTAAGCAGAACATCGAATTTATTTTCAACACAATAAGCCATCAATTTTCCATTCTTGAGGCCCCCCAAGCCCAATTCCCTGACCGTATAAACCTCATAATCATGTAAATGTGCCTTCAGCCTCTTGGGCACACATTCATCAAGCAAAATTTTCATTGAGTATGTTTGAAGAAGATTCAATGAGTCTTTGAGAGATCAAAAGCACTTTTAAGACCTGTTCCCTCTGCACACTGTCAAAATCTTCCAGAAAAACTTCAATGGAATCGCCGGCTTCCAAGTAGTCGAACAGGTTTTTGATAGGAACCCGGGTGCCGTAAAACACGGGCGTACCGCCCAAAATTTCAGGATCCATATGTATCACCCGCTTATCTCTGTTTTCGGAAGAATTCATAATCAAATTTAAACAATATTTGCTTGCCCGGGCCACAATTGCTTTGACTGAGCGGTCGGTGCCCAGCACCTTCCTTACCCACCAAAAGGCGGGATTGAGATCTGTTGAATATTTCACTACAAACTCACCCCCTCTTCCACACCGGCACCGTACTGCAAGGCTCCCCAAACATCAGGCTCTATAACACGGGCGTGCGATCTGGCGGGTCAGTGACATCAGGTAGGAAATCCACGTTGCCTACAGCGGAAAAATCACTAAATTTGAGCAAGCTCATCAGAAGCATTGCCATGAAGATATTACTCGACATAAAAGATGATAAAGCCTTGTCCTTGTTGGAAGTGCTCAAGGGCTTATCTTTTGTGAAAACAAAAGTACTCACGGATGAGAAAGCATTGCTGATGAGTGAGATTCACGAAGCAGTAGAAAACCTGAAGCTCGTCAAGGCTGGCAAACTCAAAGCCCGGCCAGCCAAAGACCTGCTCGATGAGCTATGAGGTTCTCAGTATTCCGCCTTTTGACCGACAGTTGAAGCGGCTTACAAAAAAATATTCCTCCTTAAAATCGGATTATTCCAATTTTGTAGATGAGATTGCTCTCCATCCGAAGCAGGGGAAGGCACTCGGCAAGGATTGCTACAAAGTGCGAATGGCGATTACATCAAAAGGAAAAGGGAAATCCGGAGGCGCCAGAATCATCACGCACATTGTGTTCTCAAAAGACATCGTCTTTTTGCTGTCTGTTTACGACAAAACGGAAAAAGAAAATTTGACTGATAAAGAATTGATCGAACTGTTGAAGAACGTGCCTGCATAGCGCGCATTCGGTCATACCGAATACGAATCTGAATAATCCAATTTTAATAATGCAAAAAGTGCTGGCGGCACTCTTTTTGTCATTTTGGCCTCACCCCCGCTTCCACACCGGCACCGTACTACAAGGCTCCCCAAACATCAAACTCTTCACCACTGGCGTCAACTTCGCTGCGATCTGCCCATAAGCCGCGAAATCCAGATTATCCTTGCCGCTATAAATGCCCTGCAATGACTTTCTTCTTATAAAGCAATTGCCCGATCCTTGCAATATGTGCAACAATATCAGCCGACAATTC